>CAXTDH010000016.1:0-5135 GCA_964242405.1 uncultured Rhizobacter sp.
GACGAGCACATCGCCCTTGACGACGGGCCCGACGTTCTCCGGCGTGCCCGAGTAGATGATGTCGCCGGCCTTCAGCTCGAAGGCGGTGCTCAGCTGCGCGATCTGCTCGGCCACGCTCCAGATCATGTCGGAGAGATCGGCCTCCTGCTTCACGGCGCCGTTGACCTTCAGCTCGATGCGGCCCCTGGTCATCTGCTTCGTCATCGCGACCGGGTGGATCGGGCCGATGGGCGCCGAGCGGTCGAAGCTCTTGCCGATCTCCCACGGCTTCTTCTCGTCGCCCATGGCGCGCTGCAGGTCGCGCCGCGTCATGTCGAGGCCGAGCGCGTAGCCGTAGACGTGCTCGAGGGCGCGTTCGACCGGAATGTCGCGCCCGCCCTTGCCGATCGCGGCGACGAGTTCGACCTCGTGGTGGTAGTTCTTCGTCAGCGTCGGATAAGGGTGGTCGACCACCTGGCCGGGGGCGACGTACTGGATGGCGTCGGTCGGCTTCTGGAAGAAGAAGGGCGGCTCGCGGGTCGGGTCCGAGCCCATTTCCCGGGAATGGGCGGCGTAGTTGCGGCCGATGCAGTAGATGCGGCGCACCGGGAACGCCAGATCGTCGCTGTCGGCGATCGGCACCTGGGTCGCCGCTACCGCGAATGGCGTTCGCCGGGGGCCGGCGCCGGCAGACGCGGGCGATGCGCAACCACCGAGGCTGCTGCCGAGGGCGGCGCCTACGGTCAGGCTGGCTGCGGCGCCGAGGGCGCGGCGCCGATCGGGGGGTCGGTTCATGGGGTCTCCCAGTTGGTTTGTCAGCACTGAGCCCTACTTTAGCGAGGCTCCGCTTCAGACCGACGAGTCGACGGTGGTGAAGCGGTAGCGCTACGGGGTAAGGATCACGGCGGTGATCGTCGACGGCAAGTCCGCGCAGTTCGGCCGTCTGCCGGCGGCGGCGGTGCACGGCGCTGGCCCTGTGCGGTCGGCTCGCCGGCCAGGCTGCGAACGCTGGTGAAACCCCGAATATCTGTCGACGGGTCGGCGCTCGAAACTGGCGTCATCGGTCGGCGAGGCGCCTGTCCTCGGCGGGAGGTTACGCATGTCGAGCACGCATGGCAAATGGCGGTGGTCGCTGGCCTTCGCCGCTGCGGTCGCCGCGCTGGCGGGTGGGCTGGCGCTGTCCCGGAACGGTGATTCGCCGGTGACGGCCCCGCCCCGCACCGCCGGCGTGACCGGCTCGCTTGCAGACGCGCCGCCAGGCGTGCCGTTCGCGAACTCGACTGCCACGAGCGCAAAGGCGGCCGCGACCGAGCGTCGCGCGGCGACGGCGCCAGACGCGGTTCCCGCTGGCCTCAGCGTCGAGCAATGGCAGCAGATGCAGGCCGCGCTCGCCGATCACCCGCAGCGCGAGGCCGAGTTGCGTCGCATCACCGCGTTCCTGCAACTGCAGGCCCGAGTGCAGGCCTTCGCCGAAGCGCGCCAGCGAGGTGCGACACGCGGCGAGCTGGCGACACTGGCGAGGCCGCTGCAGGCCGAGCTGCCGCAGCATCTGGCGCTCGGCGAGCTGAACGCCGCCGAGGCACTCCGACTGCAGGGCGCGCTGCTCGAGCTTACCGAGCCGGACACCACGGCGGCGGCCCAGGCGCTGGCCGATTGGCGCGACCGCTATGTCGGTCGGCCGGACGGCGAGGCGCCGCAAGACCCCCGCGAAGCCGCCTTCGCGCGTGCCCAGCAGACCGCGCTCGCGAACTGGCAGGCCGGTGGCGGGCGCGACCCGCAGGCGCTCGAGCACGAGTTGGAGGTTTTGCGCAGCGCGCATTTCGATGCAAGGCGCTGAGGTTGCCGTGACCACGCTCGCTGGCCATGCCCGCGGGTTGAACCGTATTCGTGGTCCTCGCTCAGGAGAATTTCGAACATGAAGATGATCCGTTCAGGAAGCCTGCGCCGCGGCGCCGGCATGCTGGCGCTGTGCCTGGCGACCGGTGCCGCCCATGCGTACTACAGCTGGGAGACCGTCACCCTGCCGGCCAGCAGTGGCGCCAGTTGCGGCAACGGCACACCCTACCGCTTTTTCGTCAACCGCGCGCTCATCACCGACGCCACGGTGCTGGTCTACGAAGGCGGCGGCGCGTGCTGGGACCAGAAGGCCTGCCTGGGCCAGGGCGTGCTGTCGGCCGCCAATCCGAACGGCATCCCGGCCGACTACATGAGCAAGCTGACCAACGCCGCCGCCACCGGGCTGGTCACGCCCTTCAGCGCCCGGCTCGACCCGTTCCAGAGTGTGCGCACGCAGAGCTGGAACCAGGTCTACCTGCCCTACTGCACCGGCGACGTGCACACCGGGAGCAAGATCACCGTCTACAGCGATGCCGACCCCGCGAACCCGCGGGTCGAGTACCACCGCGGCCAGGTGAACATCCGCGCCGCTGCCGCCTGGTTGCGCGCCAACTGGGGCCGACCTTCGCAGCTGCTGCTGACGGGCTTTTCGGCGGGCGGCGTGGGCGCCACGGCCACCTATGCAAGCGTGCGCGACGCCCTCTCGCCGACCGATCGCACCTCGCTGATCGCCGACTCCGGGCCGCTCTTCAACGCGCCGCACGGCGGCACGGCCGAGCAGTTCCCGAGCCTGCCGCTGCACACCACGATCCGCAGCGCCTGGGGCCTCGACGAGCCCGGCGGCCTGGTCACCAGTTTCGCCTCGCTGGCAGGTTTCGACAGCAACAACCTCGGCACGGTATCGACGGCTCTCGCTAGCCGCTACCCGAACGACCGATTCGGCTTCGCCCTGTTCGGCGCCGACGCCGACTTTTCAGCTTTCAGCTATGCCAAGTTCTATCCCGAGATCGCGGCTGCCAGCGGCGCGGCGCAGTTCGCGCTGCTCAACGCGCGCTGGCAAAAGGACATCGACCAATGGCTGCCGACCTTGGCAACCCGCGCCAACGTGGCCTGGTACCTGCCGTGGTACCGCAACTTCAACAAGAGCCACTGCCTGAGCATCGTCGACTTCTCGGGCACCGCCATCGAGGAGCGCGGCCTTGCATCGTTCAGCAACTTCGTCGACAACACGCTGGCCCGGGACGCGCCGCTGCGTGCGCGCGAGACCGATCAGGTCAGCGACTATTCACGGCCGGTCAGTGCCGGGCTGTTGCTGGCGACCTTCGTGCTCGGGTTGTTCGGCGATTGATGCCGGTCGGGCGGCCGGCGCCCCGGCGGGTCTGCAAGATCACCGATCCGACGAGGAACGTGCTGGCGGTGCTGAACTGGCGGGGCGCGCCACCCTCGGGGTTCTTGTTCCATCGGGCCGACAACCAGTTTGACGCGGGGGAACCCCCATCTCAGCGCTCAGCTGATTGAGTGAACTCCCGGTCGGAGTGGATCGAAGGGAGGCAGGCGATGCAACCGCGGAGGACGTTCAGGCGATGCCCAAGCTGGCGTCTCTGGGCTGGGGCGCCTAGCGCATCAACCGCCAGCTGGGCGGCAGCCGCAACACGCTGCGCCGCCCCCTTTCGCCTCGCTCAGGCAGCGGTCGGCAGCGACGCCTCGGCGCTCAGGATGCGCGTCAGCGCCGCATCGAGGCTCTGCACCGAGCGGTCGACGTGCTCCCACTTGTCGAGGCCGAACAGGCCGATGCGAAACGTCTTGTAGTCGGCCGGCTCGTCGCACATCAGCGGCACGCCCGCGGCCGTCTGCAGCCCGGCGCCGAGGAAAGCCTTGCCGGTGTGCAGGCCGTCGTCGGTGGTGTAGCTGACGACGACGCCCGGCGCCTCGAAGCCGCTCGCCGCGACGCTGCGCAGGCCCTTTCTTGACATCAGCGCCCGCACCTTGCGGCCGAGCTCGATCTGCTGGCTTCGGAGCAGCTCCAGGCCACGCTCGCGCGTCTCGAGCATCTGGTCACGGGTGCGCGCCAAGGCGTCGGTCGGCAACGTGGCGTGGTAGGCATGGCCGCCGTTCTCGTACGCTTCCATGATCTGCAGCCACTTCTTCAGGTCGGCGGCGAAACTGGTGCTGGTGGTGCCCTCGATGACGGCACGGGCGCGTTCCGACAGCATCACGAAGGCGCAGCACGGCGAGCCGCTCCAGCCCTTTTGCGGCGCGCTGATGAGCACGTCGACGCCGGTCGCCTGCATGTCGACCCAGATCGCGCCCGAGGCAATGCAATCGAGCACGAACAGGCCGCCCTCGGCATGTACCGCGTCGGCCACGGCACGAAGGTAGGCGTCCGGCAGCATCAGTCCGGCGGCGGTCTCGACGTGCGGCGCGAACACCACGGCCGGCTTTTGCGCGACGATGGCGGCAACCACTTCATCGATCGGCGCCGGCGTGTAGGCCGATTGCGAGCCGGCGCCAACCGGCCGCGCCTTGCAGACGGTGTGCCCTGACGCGATCGCGCCCATCTCGAGGATCTGGGTCCAGCGGTAGCTGAACCAGCCGTTGCGGATCACGAGCGCCGGCTTGGCCGTTGCGAACTGCCGGGCCACCGCTTCCATTCCGAAGGTGCCGCTGCCGGGAACGACGATCGCCGAACGCGCGCGGTACGTCTCCTTGAGCACTTCCGAGATGTCTCGCATGACACGCTGGAATTTGCGCGACATGTGGTTGAGCGCACGGTCGGTGAAGACGACCGAGTACTCGAGCAGGCCATCGGGATCGATATCGTGCAAGAGGCCAGGCATCGCTTACCCTCCTTGTCAATATGGCGGGGTGGCAGCTTAGCATCGCCGCCCGCCCGCTCGCTGCGCCTGACGCGTTGGTCCTCTTCGTCAACCAGGCCGCATGAAGGCGCCGCCTTCAGGTTGCATCACCTCGCCGCGGTTTCCTCGGCGCGAACGGGCGGAGCTTCATCGGCTCGGGCAGGCCCGGTCCGTGCACCGTCCTTCGGCCGGAGACGCTCAAGGCCTGAGTCGACCGACGATCGCCAGCCGCGTCTTCTCCGCCACCACGATCACCGCTTCGCCCGCCGCCGGCACGACGCCGGTCAGGGCCGTGATGTTGACTTGATGGGTGACGACGACCAGCACGCCCGGGCCATGCCAATCTCGAAGACGCGTTCTTGCGGCGCTGGTCTGGGTGGTCGCCTGGGTATTGTCGCCAGCGAAAAAGGAGTTGACCCGGGCGTCGTCGACCCCCGGGACGCCCCGGAGGGCCGACTCGACCCG
>CAXTDH010000016.1:5145-13238 GCA_964242405.1 uncultured Rhizobacter sp.
CGTCGTCGACGACCCGGCCCGGGAATGCCAGCTCGGCGGTCTCGTGGGTGCGGCACCATTGCGAAGAGAACACCGCGCCGACCGCCACCGAGCGCTGGCGAAACGCCTCGCCGATGCGCCGCGCCTGCGCCCGGCCCGGCTCGTCGAGGTTGCGCTGGGTGCTGCAGTCGCCGAGCCGCCAACCGGGCGGGTCGCCGATGCCCGGCGCCTCGGCATGGCGCATCAGCACGATGCTGCCATCCCGCAGCGCGGCCCAGCCGTCCTCCGACTCCAGTGCGGCCAACGCCGAATGGGTAGGCGCCAATGCAGACAGCAGGCAAGCGAATGCGATCCGGAGCCCGTTCACCGCGCAGCGTGCAGCGGCCGTGCGAAGCGCTGCAATCGGCGCAAGCGCGGTTGTCGCGCACCATGAAGGCGTCGTGCAAAGGTTCATGACCGGCGTTCGCGGGTGAAAGTTGTGTTCCCGAACGATCGGTGCTGCTTCCTGCACGGAAGGGCTCTTCCCAATCAACGAGCGCCGGAGGTTGCTTTCGAATCCCAAGCGCTGCGCTCGACGCTGCCGCCCGCAGAAGGCTTCAACCGGAGCGCCCGCTTCTCGACCAGGTGCCACGACAAGAACGCCAGCAGGAAGGTGGCGACGAGCGTGACAAACAACAGTATTGGCAGCGGTGTGTCCCGGTGCAGCCACAAAACCCCGAGTTGGGTGATCGGCCAGGCCCATAGGTAGACACCGTAGGAGAAGTCGCCGTAGCGGCCCACCCTACGAAACCCGGGCCAGGATTGTCGACCGACATAAACAGCGCAAATCGGCAATGCGATGATGGTTGCAGCAGTCACCTTGCCCGCCGCCAAGCACACCGCGGCCAACGTGAGCGCGACGAGCACCCCCGTTCCCCGCTGCAGCACTGGGAAATGAAACACCATCGAACCGATGACAAAGTAGGCGCACAACACGACGAAGGTGCGATAGGACCCGATGAACTCGCTGATGACGCCGCTGCCCGTGAACACGACGAAGAGAACGGCAGCCACGGGCGCTCCCAACAGAAAGAGCCAACGGATATGGCGGCCAAAGACGAGGCCGGTCACACACACTCCTACATAGCAGGCCATCTCGTAGGGAATGGTGTACAGCGGGCCGTCAAGCTCCCGATACGGATTCGTGGAGAAGAAATCGCCGTCCTGAAAGCGAAAGACCAGGATTTGCAGGAACTGCACGGCAGCGTGTCCCTTGCCTGGAACCAGGGACGCCACAGCTGCGCTGATCAAGACCACCAGCGCCAGACCGGGCCATATCCTGAGCAGGCGACGGCTGGCGAAGCGCAACACGTGCGGGTCGTTGAACCAGCTGGCAGTCACGAGATATCCACTGACGGAAAAAAAGATGGTCAGGCCGATCCCGCCCCAACTATTACCGGGAACTTGCGGTTCAGGCCGACCCGCGAGCGCGAACTGATGGCTGACCAACACCAGCAGGGCGCCCGTGAGACGCAGGGCGTCGAAGTTGTTGCGATTGGAAGTCATGGGGCGACGGAGCATTCCTGAGCGACGGCGCCCGGTTCCTCTGCGCAAGATTCACGTGCGCCGCGGTCCGGACCAGGAGACGCTGCAAGCTTCATGCCCCTGTAAATCAGTGGGCAGCTCGTCGGCCAGCGACGGCGGTGAGGCAAAGCCCGCGGCCACGATGCCGATCTTCGCCGGCGCTCCTCCCTTTCATGGGTTCGCTGGAGGGCTGCGCTTAGCGGCCGGTGTAATGGTGCGAGTCCAGGCCGTCCGGCATGCGCTGCTTTCAGGCGAACGGCGACGGCGGAAAGTCGCCGTGCAGCGCCTCCCAGACGCGCGCCGCGGTCAGCGGCATCTGGATCTTCTCGGCCGACCGCCCGAGGCCGGCATGGTCGAGCGCATCGACTACGGCATTGACCGCCGCCGGTGTTGCGCCGATGGTGCCGAGCTCGCCAACGCCCTTCACACCGAGCAGGTTGGTGATGCACGGGATCGACGTGTCGAACTCGGTCTTGAAGAAGCCGGAAACCAGATCGGCGCGCGGGATGGCGTAATCCTGGAAGCTGGCGGTCAGCAGCTGGGCGCTCGCCGGGTCGTAGACGATGCGCTCGGCGAGCGCCTGGCCGAGGCCCTGCACCGCGCCGCCCTCGACCTGGCCGGTGACGATCACCGGGCTCACCACCCGGCCGATGTCGTTGACCGACGAGTAGGCGACGACGTCGACATGGCCCGTCAACTTGTCGATCTCGACCTCGCAGACATGGCAGGCGTTCGGCCAGGTCGGGCCGCCGACGGTGCTGGTCGAGTCGATGTAGATGCGCTGCTCGGGCTGCTGCCCCGCGAGCTCGAAGAGGCCGATGCCGACGTCGGTGCCGACCACGCCGAAGCGGCCGGCGCGGTATTCGATGTCGGCCGGCGCGACTTCGAGCGCCTCGCCGGCCAGGTTCTTGGCCTCGTCGATCGTCCGGTCGGACGCCACCTTGACGGCCGAGCCGCCGGTGAAGAGCGAGCGCGAGCCGGCGCTGCCGAAGCCGTTGGCGCGGTCGGTGTCGCCCTGCAGGATGCGGATCTTGTCCTCGCTGACGCCGAAGACGTCGACCGCCAGCTGCACGTAGCTCGTCGCGATGCCCTGGCCCATCGCCTGGGTGGCTGAGCCGATGTCGATGTAGCCGTCGGCGCTGACGTTGACCGTGACCCGCTCCTCGAAGACGTTGCCGCCCGTCCATTCCAGAAAGGTCGCGATGCCGCGGCCGCGCAACTTGCCCTCGGCTTCGCTGGCGGCGCGCCGTGCGTCGAAGCCGTGCCAGTCGGCCAGCGCCAGGCCCTTGTCGAGAATCTGCTCGAACTTGCCGCTGTCGTAGGTCTGGCCCATGGCGTTGGTGTAGGGCATCTTCTCCGGCGCGATCATGTTGCGGCGGCGCAGCTCCGACGGGTCGAGCTTCAGCTCCCGCGCCGCGGCGTCGAACAGCCGTTCGGTGATATAGATCGCCTCCGGCCGGCCGGCACCGCGGTAGGCGCCGGTCGGGGTGGTGTTGGTCATCACGGCGATGAAATGCAGATCGATCGTCTTGATGTCGTAGACGCTGGTCTGCACCCAGGGGCCGATCAGCAGCTGGATCGCGACCCCCGTGCCGCCGGCGTAGGCGCCGACGTTGCAGAGCGACCGCACGCGCAGCGCCAGCACCTTGCCGTCGGCGTCGAGCGCCATCTCGGCCTGGCTGACCACATCCCGGCCGTGGATGGCCGACAGGAACTCCTCGACGCGCTCGGCCTGCCAGCGCACCGGGCGCTTCAACTGCTGCGCGGCGTAGGCGACGACCACGTCCTCCGCATGCAGGCCGGTCTTCATGCCAAAGCCGCCGCCGACATCGCCGACCACCACCCGCACGTTCTCCTCGGTCAGGCCCGGGATCAGGCCGACCAGCGAGCCGCGCACGCCGGTCGGCATCTGGCTGCTGATGCGCATGACGAGCCGGCCGTCGCCAGCGTCGATCGACGCGACCGAGCTGCGCGGCTCCATCGGGCTGGGCGCCAGGCGCTGGTTGACGAGATCGAGCCGGATGACATGCGCCGCCCCGGCAATCGCCGCCTCGGCGGCCTCGGCATTGCCGTGGCGCATCTCGGCGCTGATGTTGTCGGGCGCCCCGGCGCAGATCACCGGCGCGCCGGGCCGGGTGGCGACGACCGGGTCGACGACCGCGGGCAACTCGGCGTACTCGACCATGACCGCGTCGAGTGCGTCGCGCGCGGCCTCACGCGTCTCGGCGATCACCGCGACCACCGCCTCGCCGACGAAGCGCACCTTCTCGTGGGCGAGCGCCCGGCGCAATTCCGAAGCACCCGCCGAGCCATCGGCACGGGCGAACCCCGGCCCGGGCATCGGCTTGACGCCGGCGTCAGCCAGCGCGGCGCCGGTGTAGACCGCGAGCACGCCGGGCAGCGCTTCGGCCGCCGCAATGTCGATCGAGACGATGTCGGCATGGGCGTACGGCGAGCGCAGGAAAGCGATGTGGGTGTCGCCCTCGACACGGATGTTGTCGGTGAACCGGCCCTTGCCGGCGAGCAACGCTTTGTCCTCGACCCGCTTGACCGATTGGCCGCTGCCGAACCGGCCCGCGTCGATCGGCGGCGTCGGGGTGCTCACCTTCGCTTCAAGTGTCGTCGTGCTCATGCGTTGTCATCCTTCGTGGCTGGCCGGTGTCGATCGCGAATCCTACTTCGCGATTCAAGAGGAAGGCTACAGAAACTTCGCGACCAGCATCCCCAGGAAAGCGAGCACCAGGCTGCTGGTGAGGGGGATGAACCAGTCGCGGCCGAACAGGCGGAAGCGGAAGTCACCGGGGAAACGGCCGAGGCCGAAGCGCTCCAGCCAGGCGCGCAGGCCGCTGAAGAGCAGCAGGGCGAGGAAGACGACGATCAGCCAGCGGATCATGGCCGGCTCACAAGGTGTGCGTCCGGTCGCCATGGCGAAAGCCGATCGGGTCGGCAACGAACGCCGGGTCGCAGCCCTTGGCGAAGCCGATGACCTTGAACAGTTCGCCCATCTCGTGCTCGGTCAGCAGCTTTTGCGCGTTCGCACGTGCCGGCAGGTCGGCGCCCTGCAGCAACTCGAGCAGGCCGCAGTTCATCAGGAAGCGGGCCTGGCTGGTGTAGCCGAGCACTTCGAGGCCGGCGGACTGGCCGGCGAGGGCGATGCCGGTAAAGTCGACATGGGTGGTGATGTCCTTCAGGCCGATGTCGACGAGCGGGTCGTCGTCGACGCGGTGGGCGCGGTGGCACATCAGGGTGCCACCGATGCGCTCGGGATGGTAGAACTCGGCGGCCGGAAAGCCGTAGTCGACGAAGAAGGCGGCGCCACGGGTCAGGCGCTCGGCGAGCGTGGCGATGAAGGCCTCGCGTTGCGGCTGGATCTCGGTGACGCTGCCGGGCAGGAACGCCGCGAGGGCCTTGTCGTCGACCGACGGGCGCAGCGCGGTCGGGCGGTCGGCCCAGGCGAAGCGCCCGCCGACCGCCGCCACGCCGCGCTCCTGCCAGTGCTCGCCGTCGAAGTGCAGCAGCGTCACCGGCATGGCATCGAGCACCTCGTTGCCAACGACGACGCCGCTGATCGCGGCCGGCAGCCGGTCGAGCCAACGCACCCGGTCGCCGTGCGCGGCCAGGCGCTCCTGCTGCCGCTGGCGCAGGGTGCCCGAGAGGTCGACGATGTTGTAGCGTCGCACGATAGGCGGGTGGCTGGCGTCGGCGTGGCCGCCCGGCCCGAGCGCATCGAGCGCGTCGGGTGCATCGAGCGCTTTGGGCGCGTCTAGCACGTCGAGCGTTGCGGGCACGTCTAGCACGTCGAGCACGTCGAGCACGTCGGGTGCGTCGGGTGCGTCGAGCGCGGCTAGAAGCTGCGCCGCCAGCGCCCCCGAGCCCGCGCCGAATTCCCAGATCTCGTCGGTGTCGCTGGCCCGCAGCGCTTCGCCGACCTGCCGGGCAAGCGCGCTGCCGAACGCGGGCGAGAGCTCCGGCGCGGTGACGAAATCGCTGCCCGATGCCGGCAAGGCGCCGAATTTGATCGACCCGTTGGCGTAGTAGCCGAGACCGGGCAGGTAGAGCGCCATCTCCATGAAACGGTCGAAGGGCAACCAGCCGCCTTGCGCGTCGATGGCCGCGCGAATCGCCCCGTGCAGACGGGCCGATACACTGGCGGGCGCGTCGAAAGCGTCGCCTTCGGGGTCGTCCGCGGTGGCGCCGGGCGCGTCGAGTTGCATGACCGTCATTGTAGAAAGACATGAACGAGCCGGCCCCTCACCTTCCATCTGCCGGGCCACCCTCCGCTGTTCGCCCGGTCGTGCTGGTCACCGGCGCGGCCAAGCGGCTCGGCCGGGCGATCGCGCTCGACCTGGCCAGCCACGGCTACGACATCGCCGTGCATTGGCGCAACTCCGGCGCCGAAGCCCAAGCCACGGTCGCCGATTGCCGGGCTGCCGGCGCTGCCGCCCAGCCGTTCCAGGCCGACCTCGCCGACGAAGCCGCCTGCCAGGCGCTGCTGCCGGCCGTGACGGCGCATTTCGGCCGCCGGCTGCAAGCGGTGGTCAACAGCGCATCGACCTTCGAGTACGACGACCCGGCCAGCTTCACCCACGCGAGCATGGCGGCTCACTGGCGCGCCAACACCGCCCCCGCCATCATCCTGTCGCAAGCGCTGCATGGCCAGCGAGCGGACGCGTCGGCGGCGCCGTCCGGCTGCGTCGTCAACCTCGTCGACCAGAAGCTCTGGAACCCGAACCCCGACTACTTCTCCTACACGCTCTCGAAGGCCGCATTGCAGGCGGCCACGGTGATGCTCGCCCAGGCGCTGGCGCCGCGCGTGCGGGTGTGCGGCGTGGCGCCGGGCGTGACGCTCGCCTCCGGGCCGATGACGGACGCGCAATTCGCCGCCGCGCACAAGCTGACGCCCCTGCAACGCTCCTCGACGCCGCAGGACATCGCCCGGGCGGTGCGCTTCCTGATCGAATCCCCGGCCATCACCGGCACCACGCTGCTGGTCGACGGCGGCCAGCACCTGACCGGGCAGCCGCGCGACGTGCTCTACCTCGCCAAGAAGGAATGATGCGAATGCCCTCGACCGCCACCACCCCGTCCGCTGCGCCCGACAGCTCCGCCTCGTCCGAGAGTCTCGCCCGGTCCGCCCGGTCCGCCCCCTCCGCCCCCTCCGCCCGGTCCGCCCCGTCCGCCCCGTCCGCATCCGCATCCGCATCCACCAACTTGCTCGGCACCGACGCCCGTCTGGCCGACTGCCGCCGCCTGTTCCTGCGCGACTACGAAGTGCTGATCAACATCGGCGTCCATGCTTTCGAGAAGACGGCCGAGCAGCGGGTGCTGATCAACGTCGACCTCTACATCCCGCTTTCGCTTTCGACGCCGACGGCCGACGAACTCGACGAGGTGGTCGACTACGACTTCATCCGCCGCAGCGTCGGCGAGCGGGTCGGCCGCGGCCACATCCACCTGCAGGAAACCTTGTGCGACGACCTGCTCGCGACGCTGCTCGCCCATGGCAAGGTGCGCGCCGCCCGGGTTTCGACCGAGAAGCCGGACGTCTACCCCGACTGCGCCTCGGTCGGCTGCGAAGTGTTCGGCATCAAGGCGGAGCCGGCGGCATGAACCCGTCTGCATCCGGCGATGTCGCCGCGCCAGCGGAGGTACGGGCGTCGCCGGATATACGGGCGCCGGCGGATATACGTTGGCCGGCCGATGCCCGGGCGACGGCGGAGGGCGTCGCGCCCGCGGCTGCAGGCGCCTCGCGGCCCGCGAAGCCGACGGTGGAACTCGCCAAGCTCTCCAAGCGCCTGCACCGGCTGGTCGGCAGTGCGATCGTCGACTTCGACATGATCGAGGCCGGTGACCGGGTGATGGTCTGCGTCTCGGGCGGCAAGGACAGCCACGCCCTGCTCGACATCCTGCTCGCGCTGCGCCAGCGGGCGCCGATCGACTTCGAGATCGTCGCCGTCAACCTCGACCAGAAGCAGCCCGGCTTTCCGGCCGAGGTGCTGCCCGACTACCTGCGCAGCCTGGCCGTGCCCTTCCACATCGAGACGCAGGACACCTATTCGGTCGTCAAGCGGCTCGTTCCCGAGGGCAAGACGACCTGCGGGTTGTGCTCGCGGCTGCGCCGCGGAATCCTGTACCGCGTCGCCGGCGAACTCGGCGCGACCAGGATCGCGCTCGGCCACCACCGCGACGACATCCTGCAGACGCTGTTCCTGAACCTGTTCTTCGGAGCGAAGATGAAAGCCATGCCGGCCAAGCTCGTGAGCGACGACGGCCGCCATGTCGTCATCCGGCCGCTCGCCTACGTCGCCGAGACCGATCTCGAACGCTGGGCCGCGCACCGGGCGTTTCCCATGGTCCCGTGCAGCCTGTGCGCCACCCAGGAGAACCTGCGACGGGTGCAGATCAAACGCATACTGCGCGCCCTGGGCTTCGGCGTGGGCCAGTTGCCGGTACTGGCCATGCTCAAGCACGGAGCGGCGTTGCCGCAGAAGGAATTGGCCCGGCTCGCCCACATCGAGCAGCCGTCCATGGCGCAGACGCTCGCGCGGATG
>CAXTDH010000016.1:13248-15705 GCA_964242405.1 uncultured Rhizobacter sp.
TGGGCCGCGCACCGCGCTTATCCGATCATTCCGTGCAGCCTGTGCGGCAACCAGGAGAACCTGCAACGGGTGCAGATCAAGCGCATGCTGCGCGACTGGGAGCGGCTGCACCCGGGGCGCAGCGACAACATCTTTCGATCGATGACGAACATCGTGCCGTCGCATCTTTTCGACCGGAACCTCTACCCGTTCGCCACGCTCCAAGCCTCCGGAACCCCCGACCCGGCAGGGGACCGCGCATTCGACGAAGATGATCTCGACGTCTGCGCCGAGCCACCGGTGTCGGGCGCCTCGATTGCAATCCGGCCCGCCCGTCGTTGACGGCAGGCCGGCCGTCGCCAAGGAGATCACATCATGCTCAGGCCCATCGTCCTGCTGGCCGCAGTCCTCACGCTCGGCGGCTGCGCCTCGTTCAACCAGCTGAACAGCGAGGTGTCCACCTTCGGCCCGTGGCCGGCCGATCGCAAGCCCGCGACCTATGCCTTCGAGCGCCTGCCATCGCAAGAGGCCGCGCCCGAGAAGCAGAAGCAGCAGCAACTGCTGGAACAGTCGGCCACCGGGGCGCTGCAGCAGGCCGGCTTCACGCCCGCGGTCGACCCGAGGGAGGCCGATGTGCTGGTGCAGCTCGGCGCCCGAGTCGTGAACGACAACCCCTGGATCTACAACGACCCGCTGTTCCTGCGCGGCGGCTTCGGCATCGGTTACGGCTATGGCTGGGGCGGACACTACCGCGGCGGCTGGGGCGGTTACGGGCGCTTCGGCCTGGGCGGCATCGGCTGGCCAGGCGCCTACCCGTACGACCTGTACGGCCGCTTCGACCGGGAAGTGGCGCTGGTGCTGCGCGACCGCCGCACCGGCCAGCTGCTCTACGAAGCCCGTGCCAGCAACACCGGGCCGTCACCGTCGATCGACTACCTGCTGCCGGCGATGTTCGACGCGGCGATGAAGAACTTCCCCGCCGTCGGCCCGAACCCGCGGCCGGTCACGGTCGAGGTCCAGCGGCAGCACAGCTGACGGTTCGTCGGCTCGGCCGATGTGGCGGGTCAGGTTCACGATCACCCGGTTGTGCCCTCTGGTGCCACCCACCATCGCATAGGTTTCACCGCGATGGAACTCGTGTCGATCCACCTGGACGTTCTCCCAGGCCATGTAATCGGCCATCGTCATGACGGGAGGTGGCATGCCCATGCGGTCGCCTTCTTGAAATCAGGCCTGCGTCATGACGGTGAGCGGCTCGGCCAACGTGAGCGGCGGCTCAGCCAGCGTTGAGCGCGTTTCACCCCGCGTTGCCGAGCCCCATCCGCCCGAGCAGGTCGGCGACGAGTTCCAGCCGCAGCACCGGGCTGTCGAGCGACATCAGCCGGTGCTTCATGGCGGCGTCGACCGGCAACAGCTCGCACCAGCGGTTGGCGAGCCAGCCGCAGTCGTCCCAGTGAAAGGGAGCCTTGAGCGGCAGCTCGGCATCGACCGATCCGGCGGCCGCCTCCTCGAGCTGGCGCAGCACATCCTGCAGCGCGGTGCGGGTGAACACGAGGTCTTCGGGCACCGTGGCCAGCGCATCGCCCTGCAGCAACTCGACATCGGCGACCCAGAGGCCGAACTTCTGCTTCTCGCTGCGCCGCACCTGGAAACGTTCGCCACCGGTGCAGCGGATCATCAGCAGGCCGGGCTGCGGTCGGCTGAGTTCGTCGATGCGCGCCAGCGTGCCGACCGGAAGGAATGCCTCGTGGGCGAAGCCGTCGCCGCTCGGCCCGTTCGCGGGGCGCAGCACCTCCGAGCCTTCGTTCAGGCAGACGACGCCGAACGGCTCTCCTGCCTTGTGGCGCCGGGCGATCATGTCGAGGTAGCGCACCTCGAAGATCCGCAACGGCAGGTAGCCGCCGGGAAAAAGCACCGCCTGGAGCGGGAACAGCGGCAGGTCAGACAGAAGCCGCGAGGAGGAATCGGCGGCAGGTGGATCGAGCGGTGGATTCGACATGGCTCGATGATCCTACTCGCCACCACGACCGGCCGGGCAGTCCGGTCTGCAAGACCGCACCGGGCGGAGAATCGTGCGCGGGCTCGCCCCGCTCGTTCTGCGTCCGGCATCGCCAAACCCTCATCCTGCCTGGCCTGTTGCAACTGTCCCGCTCGCCCGATTCCTGTTTCGCCCCGCCCTCGACTGTTCCGCCGGTGCCACGCCTCGCCCGTTACGCCCTCGTCGGCCTGCTTGCCACCGCCGCGCACTACGCGGTGCTGGTGGCCTGCGTGCAGTGGCTGCGCTGGCCGGCGTTCGTCGGCTCGGGTGTCGGTGCGGTGGTCGGTGCGCAGGTCGCCTTTTTCGGCAACCGCCGGTTCACTTTCACCCATACCGGCCGGCTGGCCGAGGCTTGGCCGCGCTTCCAGGCGACCGCTGCCGCCGGCGCCCTGCTCGGCATGGCGATCGTGGCCGCCGGGGTCGCCGCCGGGGTCCACTAC
>CAXTDH010000017.1:0-12125 GCA_964242405.1 uncultured Rhizobacter sp.
GCGCGGCACCGTGGTAGCGGGCGTTGGCAGCCAGCGTTTCGGCGAGCGTGCCGGGAGCGGGTTGGTTCATGAAGGTTCCTTACAAGGCGCCGCGGCCCTCGACCTATTTCAGCTGCGAGTCCAGTCATCAGCGAGTGCAGTCATCTGCGAGTGCAGAGACTCCGCAGGGCCGGGCATCTTAATGCTACGGTATAGACACTTTATCGCCAAGCTGCCAAGATGGGAAGGGGATTTACGAGAGCGACACCATGAGCCTGAATGCCGAGCGTCTGTTGAACCTGAGGATTCCCGATTCGAGCCAGTCGTACAGCGAGCTCGACGCGATGCGCTACGCCCCCAGCCTCGGCCTCGGCGCCGACCCGCTCGATGCCCGACAGCTTCGCTTCGTCTACGAACGTGAGCTGCGCGTCTTGCCGTCGCTGGGTGTCGTGCTCGCCCATCCGGGCTTCTGGCCGCGCACGCTGGAGACGGGGCTCGACTGGGTCAGGATCCTGCATGCCGACCAGAGCCTGGTACTGCACCGGCCGCTGCCCGGCAGCGCCGTCGTCAGGGGCGAGGCCCGGGTCATCGACGTGATCGACAAGGGTGCGGGCCGCGGCGCGCTCGTCGTTTGCGAACGGCTCATCTCCGACGCGGCCAGTGGCGAGCTGCTGTGCACCTCGACTTACACCATGTTCTGCCGCGGCGACGGCGGCTTCGGCGGGCCACCGCGCCAGGCGCCGACGCCCCATCCCGTGCCCGAGCGCGAGCCCGACGCGATCTGCGATCTGCCGACATTGCCGCAGACGGCCCTCCTGTATCGCCTCAACGGCGACATGAACCCGCTGCACGCCGACCCGGAGGTCGCGCGGCAGGCCGGTTTCGAGCGCCCGGTGCTGCACGGCTTGGCGACCTTCGGCATCGCTTGCCATGCGCTGCTGCGCAGCCTGTGCGACTACGAGCCGGCGCGCCTCAAAGCGATGTTCGGCCGCTTCACCGCACCGGTGTACCCCGGCGAGACGCTGCGAACCCGGCTGTGGCGCGAACCCGGCGGCTTCAGCTTCACGGTGGAGGTGATCGAGCGCCGCGTCGTCGCGATCAACAACGGGCACGGCCTGATCACCTGAAAGCCGCCCAGGCGAACGCCGCGTTTGATGCGCCGTACCTATCGTAAGCCCCAATAAAAAAGATACGGTGTCGTAAGTATATTTGCGAACGGGGCCGCAGTGGGTTGCGGCCGATGAGGACGATGCCGATCGTTCAGGCAGGCGCCCAAGACAGGGGCCGCATCGACAACGGAGTTCGCGATGAGATTGAACGGCAAGACCGCCATCGTCACCGGCGCCGCGCGCGGCCTCGGTGCCAGCATCGCCGAGGACATCGTGGCCGAAGGCGGCCGGGTGCTGATCTGCGACATCCTCGAAGAGCAGGGCCGCGAGGTCGCCGCGCGCCTCGGTGCCGCCGCGCGGTTCATGGCGATGGACGTCACCCAAGCCGCGCAATGGAGCGCAGCGGTGCGAGAAGCCGAGACGCTTTTCGGGCCGGTCGACATCCTCGTCAACAACGCTGCCCTGATCGAGCTGATGAGCTTCGACGAGATCACCGAAGACTTCTTTCGCAAGGTGTTCGAGGTCAACGAACTGGGGTGCTTCCTCGGCATGAAGGCGGCAGTGCCGTCGATGCGCCGGGCCGGTGCCGGATCGATCGTCAACATCTCGTCGATCGCGGGCTTGCACTCGGCGGGCGGCCTGGCCTACACCGCCTCCAAGTTCGCGATCCGGGGCATGAGCAAGTCTGCTGCGCACCATCTCGGGCCCGAGAAGATACGGGTCAACTCGGTCCACCCGGGCTGGATGCGGACACCGCAGACCGAGGCCGCGCCGCTCGATTGGGTGTCGACCTTGCTGCCGCTGCGCGAGATCGCGCAGCCGCGGCAGGTGGCCAAGCTCGTCTCGTTTCTGGCCTCGGACGACGCCGCGATGATCACCGGCAGCGAATACCTGATCGACGGCGGCGCGCTGCTGATGGGCACGCTCGACATCGTCGCGCGCATGGCCGAGCACATGCCCTGAAGACGCGGTTTGGAACACGCGCTTGGTCGCTTGGAACCGCGCTTGGAACCGCGCTTGCAACATTACGACTGCATCATCGTGGGCGCCGGCTCGTCGGGCTGCGTGCTCGCGAATCGACTCTCCGAAGACCCTGCCGAAAAGGTCTTGCTGATCGAGGCCGGGCCGAAAGATTCGAACCCGTTGATCCACATGCCGCGCGGCTTCGCGAAGCTCTTCGGCCACCCGCAACTGGTCTGGCGCTACGACGCCAAGGTGGGCGCCGGCACGAACCGCTCGGAAGAGTGGATACGCGGGCGCACGCTCGGTGGCTCGAGCGCGGTCAACGGCATGATCTACGTGCGCGGCCAGCCGCAAGACTACGACGGCTGGGCCGCCAGCGGCCTGAGCGACTGGAGTTGGCAGCACATCCTGGCCAGCTACAAGGCGATCGAGGACCACGAGCTGGGTGCCGACGAGATGCGCGGCGCGGGCGGCCCGCTGCATGTCTCGGTATTCCCGGGGCGGCACGCGCTGTGCGATGCGGTCATCGCCGCGGGCGTGGAGATGGGGTTGCCGCATCGCGAGGACCTCAATCGCCTAGACAACGAAGGCATCGGCTACTACGCCCGCACCATACGCAAAGGGCGGCGCAACAGCGCGGCCACCGCCTTCCTGGATCCGGTCAGGCAGCGCCCGAACCTGACGGTCATGACGGGCTTCAACGTCGACCGCGTGACCTTCGCCGGTGGCCGGGCGACCGGCGTGGCGGGCCGTCGCGACGGTCGTGAGGTAACGATCGCCGGCCGCGAGATCATCCTCTGCAGTGGCGTCCTCAATTCACCGTTGATCCTGCAGCGTTCCGGTATCGGCCCGGCTGCGCTGCTGCGCCGCCACGGCGTCGAGGTCGTCGTCGACAGCCCGCAGGTGGGCCGGAATTTGCGCGACCAGCGCGGCATCGGCTTTCAGTTCCGCGTCTCGCACGGCAGCCTGAACCATGAATTCTCCGGCCCCCGGCTGGTGCGCAATCTGTTGCGCCAGCAGCTCTTCGGCACCGGCCCGTTGGCCGGCGGTGCCTTCGAGGTAGGTGCGTTTTTTCGCTCACGCCCCGGCCTGGACCGGGCCGACGGCCAACTGTTCATGGGCCCTTTCTCGATCGACGGCAAGAAGAGCTTCACCGAGACCGCGCTCGAGAAAGAGCACGGCATGATGATCGGCGGCTACGCGCTGCGGCCGGTGAGCAGCGGCACGATCGAGATCACCTCCGCCGACGCGGATGCGAAGCCGGCGATCGACGCGAACGTGCTGGGCGACCCGGCCGATCATGAAACCGCCATCGGCGTCTTCAAGTTCATCCGCCGCTTCCTGACGACCGAGGCGCTGCGCCCCTACTCGCCCCGCCTGACCGTTCCCGATCGCCATCTGCAAAGCGACGACGAGATCCTGGATTACCTGCGCGGCCAGTCGGAGCCCGCGATCCACGCCACCGGAACGTGTCGCATGGGCGTTGACGCCGACGCGGTGGTCGATGGCCACCTTCGCGTCCGCGGCGTCGAGGGCTTGCGGGTCGTCGACTGCTCGGTCATGCCGTCGCAGGTGTCGGGCAACACCAACGGGCCGGCCATGGCATTGGGCTATCGGGCCGCTCAGTTGATCCGTCGTCCTATCGCAATCCCCAATATAAAGATACGGTAGCGTGTGTATATTTGCAAGGTGTCGAGATCGATCGCAGCAGTCGCGGACGAAGCAGATCTTCCAGACCGCCCCAACGGAGACAACATGATGTCGAGAAAACGGCAAACCTCGCGTCCGCGCTGCTCCACAGGCAGCCCCGCGGTGCTGTTCCTGCTTGCAGCCGGTTCGGCCTGCGCTGTCGACATCGACTCAGGCAACTCGGATGTCTCGATGCGCTTCGACAACACGGTGCGCCTCAACTACGGTGTCCGCGCCGAAGGCGTCGACTCGAGGGTCTCGGGCAACCCGAACTTCGACGACGGCGAGGTCCGCTTCAAGGGCGGGCGGCCCGTCACCGCCCGGATCGACTGGCTGCCGGAATTCGACCTCGTCTACAAGCAAAAGAGCGGCATTCGCCTGAGCGGCAATGCCTGGTACGACGGCGCTTACGACAACCATGCACGAACGGCCGATGGCAACTTCAACAGCTTTCAGGATCTGGGTGCCGCGTCCAACGGGGCACTGACCGGCTTCGCCCCCGTCAGCGTGCCGTTCAGCCGCCTCGGCAGCTATGTCAACAACGACTATTCGGGCCGGGTCAAGCGGTTCTACCATCGCGGCGCCGAGGTGCTGGACGCCTTCGCGTTCACGCGCTTCGAACTCGGCAGCAGCGATGTCTCGGTGAAGCTCGGGCAGCATGCGGTCTACTGGGGAGAATCGCTCTTCTTCCCGTTTCACGGCATCTCCTATTCGCAAGGCCCCTTCAATGGCCAGAAGGCCGCGGTCACGCCCGGCATCGAGGCCAAGGAGGTGGCGTTGCCCTCGCCGCAGCTGTCCCTGAACATGTCGCTCACGCCGTCGCTGAGCCTGATGGCGCAGTACTACTTCCGCTGGCGTCCCAATCGCTTGCCGGAAGGCGGCACCTTCGCCGGCAGCGGCGACGGCCTGTTCGACGGCCCCGACCGCCAGTGGACCGGGGTGATCCTGCCGAAATCGCTGACCGGCTCGCCGGTGGACTTGCCGCTGTTCCTCGACCGGGTCGATGGTCAGGACCATGGCAATTCCGGCAACTTCGGCATCGGTTTGAAATACGCTGCCAGGGCGATCAGCGAATCGGCGACGGTCGGCGCGTTCTTTCGGGAATTCACCGAAACCCAGCCCTACCGGATTTTCCAGGCCCTGCCGTCCGCCGCGGCGCCCACGCCGGAACGCGACGGTGCCGGCTTGAGTGTCGGCGCCTACCGCATGGCCTACGCCGAGAAGACGCGGATGGCGGCCATCAGCTACACCGACAACCTGGGAGGCGTCAGCGTCGCCGGCGATTTGTCCTACCGTCGCAACACCGCGCTCGCGAACTCCGGCATCGCCGCCGACGGAACCGGGCCACGCGGTGACATGCTGTTCGCCACCGTCAACGGCCTGATGCTGTTGCCGCCTTCGCCGCTCTGGAGCACCGGCACGCTGATCACCGAGCTGGCCTATTCACGGCTGCTGTCCGTCAAGCACAACCCCGACCTCTTCTACGGCACGGGCTATGCTGGCTGCCCGACTCAGGACAAGAACGACGGCTGCGCGACGAAGAACTCGCTCGCCGTCGCCATCTCGTTCACGCCGCAATGGATCGAGGCGCTACCGGGTGTCATATTGGGTGCGCCGGTCTTTCTCAGCTACGGCCTGAACGGCAACAACGCCGGCCTGGGGGGCGGCTATGCCAAGTCGGCCCTGTACTCGATCGGCATCGAGGCCGACCTGCGGCAGCGTTATTACTTCTCGTTGAAGTACAACGACTCCTACAGCCGGCCGCAGCCCGTCAACGCGCTGGGTTTCTACTCGAGCGGCAGCGGCACCTACATGCAGAACAGCCGCGGCTGGGTGTCGCTGACATTCAAGACCTCGTTCTGACCTCAAGGAAGCCACGATCATGAAGCACCACATCCTGCCTGCCGCCATCCTCGTGCTCGGCGTCTCGGCGCTGGCCGGCCCGGCGTCGGCCGCCGTGTCCGCCGACGAGGCCAAGCAACTCGGCACCACGCTGACCCCCCTCGGCGGCGAGGTGGCCGGCAACAAGGAAGGAACCATCCCCGCCTACACCGGCGGCCTGAAGGCGCTGCCGGCGGGCGTGAAGCCGGCGCCCGACGGCAAGCTGGCCAACGCGTACGCGGCGGAGAAGCCGCTCTACTCGGTCGACGCCAAGAACATGGCGCAGTACGCGGACAAGCTCGCCGACAGCGCGCAGTACCTGATGAAGAAGTTCCCGACCTTCCGCATCGACGTCTACCCCACGCACCGCACGGCCTCGGCCACCGACGAAGTCAACCAGGCGACGCTCGCGAACGCCACCAAGGCGAGCTCCGACGCGAGTGGCGACGGTTTCGACGGCGCCCGCGGCGGCTACCCGTTTCCGATTCCGAAGAACGGCTACGAGGTGATGTGGAACTTCATCGTCCGGCCGAAGGTGGCCTATGAGCACCGCCTGTTCGAGATCTGGTCGGTGGACGCTTCGGGGAGTCAGACCTTCATCCAGCGCAACACCTTCTGGGCCGAGAACATGTGGTCCGATCCGGCCCGCGTCGACGAAGCGGTCAAGACCGGCATCTTCCAGACCTACCGGGTACCGGCCGTCGCGCCGGCGCGCCAGGCGGGCAACGACGCGGTCGCGGCCTATTGCATGGATTTCCGCAAATGCGACGTGACGACCTACATCTACACGCCCGGTCAGCGCCGGGTTCGGCTGGCGCCCGAGCTGAAGTACGACACGCCCATCACCACCTTCGGCGGCCTGGTGACGGGCGATGAGTCCGACGGCGTGTGGGGCGGCCGCATGGACCGCTTCGACTGGAAGCTCGTCGGCAAAAAGGAGATGATCGTTCCCTACAACGCGACCGATTTTGCCTTCAACACCAAGGCCGAAGCCAAGTTCACGCCGAACCACTACGACCCGGCCGCAATGCGCTGGGAACTGCACCGGGTGTGGGTGGTCGACGCGACATTGAAGGCCGGCAAGCGGCACACCGCATCGAAGCGGCGCTTCTACTTCGACGAAGACAGCTGGGCCGGCCTGATCGCCGATTCCTGGGATGCCTCGGGCGCCATCTACCGCAGCTCCTGGTCGCCGTTCTTCCAGGACTACCGCTCGAACATGCCGCAGGGCGACGTCAACAACATGAAGTTCGATTTCAGCAAGGGCAACTACGCCGTGAGCGGCGACTTCGGCTGTGACGGGTGCGGTCTGTGGAAGCTCGACAAGCTGCCGTCGCCCGACACGATGACGCCGCAAGGCATGCTCAATTCCGGCGTGCGATGAAGTCGACCGGCCGCAACTCGGGGCTCGGGGCCGCCGCCCGCCACTGGCGGCGCTTGGCCGCCTGTCTGTGCGGCTTGGCGCTGATGAGCTGCGCGGAGGCGAGTCTCGCCTTCCAGGATCCGGTGGATACGCCGGCGGCGGCGCAGCCCAGCGTCGCCAGCGCCATGCTGTTCGGCGTCGCCCAGGCCGGCGAACGGCAGGTGGCCGTCGGCTCGCGCGGTGTCATCGCGGTCTCCGCGGACGACGGCGGCCATTGGCTGCAAGTGCCGTCGCCGGTGGCGTCGGACCTGTTGGCCGTGCAGTTCGTCGACGCGAACCATGGCTGGATCACCGGCCACGACGGCGTCGTGCTGGGCAGCCGCGATGGTGGCCGCAGCTGGTCCAAATTGACCGACGGCCGCAAGTCGATCGCGGCGATGAAGGCGTTCTACGCCCAGCGTGTCGCGCAGGGCGATGCGGCGGCCCTGGCCGCGGTCAAGCTGCTCGACGCCAACGGCGGCGCCGGCGGCGATCTGCCGTGGCTGTCGCTCTGGTTCCAGAACGATCGTTCAGGCTTCATCGTCGGCCCCTTCGGCATGATCGCCTCCACAGACGACGCCGGCGTCAGCTGGCAGCCGTGGATCGACCGCATCGACAACCCGGAAGGCCTGCACCTGAACGGCATCCGACAGGTGGGCAGCGACGTCTACATCGCCGCCGAGAAGGGCGCCGTCTTCAAGCTGAACCGAGCCCAGGGCCGCTTCGTCCGGCTGAACACCGGCTACGCCGGCACGTTCTTCGGCGTCACCGGCGACGCCGCGCGCGTGCTCGCGTTCGGGCTGCGCGGCAACTGCTACCAAAGCACCGATGGCGGCGCCAACTGGGAGCGGGTCGAGACCGGCCTGGCCAGCGGCGTCGCCGCAGGAACCATGCTGGCCGATGGTCGCGCGGTGCTGGTGGGGCAGGGCGGGCAGGTGGCTGTCGCCGAAGGCCGCCGCTTCGCGCCGCTGCCGGTCTCGCAGGCCATGCCGTACACCGACGTGCTGCCGCTGTCGGCCAACCGCCTGGTGCTGGTGGGCCTGGCCGGCGCCGCGGTCGTCGCGGTGGCGCCGACCAGCCACAACCCCTGAACCCAATCGAAAGCCGCACGTGACACCGAACGACGCCGCACTGCACGACCCACCGGTGGTCGCCGACCTGAAGGACTTCGATCCGCGCGATGGCGGTCGCCTGGAGCGGCTGATCTTCAACCACCGGCCCTTGCTCGTCCTGCTGGCCTTGCTCGCTACCTTGCTGCTCGGCTGGCAGGCGACGAAGCTGACGGTGAACGCGAGCTTCGAGAAGATGCTGCCGGTATCGCATCCCTACATCCGCAATTTTCTCGACAATGCGGCCGGCCTGCGCGGGCTCGGCAATTCGGTGCGCATCGTCGTCACGGCGCGCACGGGGGAGGGCACGGGCACGGGCACGGGCACGGGCACGGGCACGGGCGACATCTTCGACAAGCACTACCTCGACGTCCTGCAGAAGATCAACGACCAGGTCTTTCTCACGCCGGGCGTCGACCGTTCGTGGATGAAGTCGCTGTGGACGCCGGTGGTGCGCTGGTCCGAGGTCACCGAGCAGGGCTACGAGGGCGGCCCGGTCATGCCGGAGAACTACGACGGCGGGGCGAAGACGATCGCGCAACTGAAGGCGAACGCCTGGCGCGCCGGCCTGGTCGGCGACCTGGTCGGCACCGATCTGCGCTCGTCGACGATCTTCGTGCCGCTGCTCGACCGCGACGTGCGCACCGGCCTGCCGCTCGACTACGGCGCCTTGTCGCGGGCGCTCGACGGCATCGTCGCCGCGCATGCGCAAGAGGGCGTCGACGTCCACATCGTCGGCTTCGCGCGGCTCACCGGCGAACTCATCGACGGCCTCGGCCAGGTGATGCTGTTCTTCCTGCTCTCGATCGCGATCGTCGGCGCGGTGCTGTTCGCGCACACCCGCTGCGTGCGCTCGACCTTGCTGGTGCTGGGCACGTCGACGGCCGCGTCGATCTGGCTGCTCGGCTTGATCCAGCTCTCGGGCAGGTCGCTCGATCCCTATTCGGTGCTGGTGCCGTTCCTGATCTTCTCGATCGGCGCCAGCCACGGCACGCAAAAGATGAACGGCGTGATGCACGACATCGCGCGCGGCACCCATCGCTATGTCGCGGCGCGCTACACCTTCCGGCGCCTCTTCATGGCCGGCCTGACGGCCGTGCTCTGCAATGTCGTCGGCTTCGCCGTGCTGATGGTGATCGACATTCCGGCGATCCGCGAGATGGCGTTGATGACCTGCGTGGGCGTGCTGATCCTGATCCTGGTCAAGCTGATCCTGCTGCCGGTGCTGCTGTCTTATACCGGCGTCAGCCGCAGCGCGGCGGCGCGGCGCCTGCGCATCAGCCAGCGCGAGGCCGAGCGCGGCGGCTGGCAGGAGCGGTTGCTGCTGCGCTTCACCGAGCGCCGCTGGGCGATCGCGGCGCTCGTCGGTGCGGCAGGAGTTTTCGGTTTCTCGTACGTCGTCAGTCTCAACCTGAAGGTCGGCGATCTGGACCCGGGCGCCCCGGAGCTGCGCGCCGACTCTCGCTACAACCGCGACGTCGCCTACGTCAATGCGCACTACGGCCTGTCACCGGATCAGTTCGCGGTCATCGTCAAGACGCCGCCGGGCGGCTGCGAGCTGTACCCGACCTTGGTCGAGATGGACCGGCTCGGCCAGACGCTGCGCGGCGTCGCCGGCGTGCAGTCGGTGGTCTCGGCGGCCGACGTCATCCGCACGACGACTTCGGCGATGTACGAGGGCGCGCCCAAATGGGTGACGCTGAGCCGCAACCCGGATGTGATCCGCGGCGCCCGCAACTTCATGGTCAGCAACCAGCCGCATCTGGGCAACGAGGCGTGCTCGCTGGCGCCGGTGATCGCCTACCTGTCGGACCACAAGGCCGAGACGCTTAGCCGGGTGGTCGCCGCGGTCGAAGACTACGCCAAGGTGCACGACACGGCCGAACTGCAGTTCCTGCCCGCGGCGGGTACCGCGGGCATCGAGGCCGCGACCAACATCGTCGTCGCGAAGGCGAACCGGACGATGCTCTTCTACCTGTACGGCGCCGTGACGCTGCTGTGCTTCGTGGCCTTTCGCAACTGGCGCGCGGTGCTGGTCGCGGTGGTGCCGCTGGTGATCGTCTCGGCGATCTGCGAGGCGCTGATGGTGGCGCTCGGCATCGGCATCAAGGTGGCGACCCTGCCGGTGATCGCGCTCGGCGTCGGCGTGGGGGTCGACTACGCGCTCTACCTGCTGAGCGTGCAGCTCTTCGAGCAACGCCGCGGCAAGCGCTTGCGGGAGGCTTACGCTTCTGCGCTGAACCTCACCGGCCGCGTGGTGCTGCTCGTCGGCCTGACGATGGCGGCGGGTGTCGTCACCTGGGTCGGTTCGCCGATCAAGTTCCAGGCCGACATGGGCATCCTGCTCACCTTCATGTTCTTGTGGAACATGGTCGGGGCGCTGGTGCTGATCCCGGCACTCTCGCACTTCCTGCTGCCCGGCCCGCGCCAGCCGGCTGCGGCGCAGACGCCGCTGGCGATGCCGGTCAAACCGGCAATCAGCGCTGGCGACCGGACACTGGCGGAGGCGCCATCCGACCTTCGCAAGGGCTGGGCGCGCGTCTGATCCTGGAATCGCGGCGTGCCGGGCGGATCTTGAACGGCGCGCGTCGTTCTCAGGTCTTGCCGACGCGGATGCGGCCGTCGCCGAACGGCGCGTCGCGTCGGCGCACCGCTTCCTTCACGCCTTGCTCCTGTGCGGTCTTGCGGAACTCCATCCGGCCGCTCGACAGGTGCCCGCGGGCATCGGTCTCCGATGCCAGGCGCTGCAGCGTGCGCGCGCCCATCAGCTCGAGCCCCAGGTTGACGATGCGCTTGTTGCACGCGAGCAGGTCGGGGCTGATGGCGGCGAAGCGGCGCGTCAGGTCGGCGATCTCGGCGTCGAGCTCGGCGGCCGGCACCGCCTTCAGGACCAGCCCGATGCGTTCGGCATCGCGACCGCTGATCGAGTCGCCGGTCAGCAGGAATCGCTTGGCCCACTGCGGGCCGACGTGGTACAGCCACATGTGCGCCGCCGGCGAACCCTGGACGCGCACCGGCGGGTAGCCGATCGAGGCGTTCTCGTCGGCGATCAGCAGGTCGCAAAGAAAGGCGATGTCGCTGCCGTTGGCGATGCAGTTGCCGTGCAGACGGCAGATCACCGGCTTGTGCATGTCGAACGCGACCAGGCGCAGCTCGTTGATGCGCTCGAGCTGCCAGCTGTCGTCGTCGATGTTGGCCGAGGCGCTGCGGTAGCTCGGCGCTTCGGCGCCGTCCACCGGCGCGCTGCCGGCGGCGCTCGCGCTGGTCGGGTTGAGGTCGTTCCCCGCCAGGTCCCAGCCGGCGCAGAAGTCGGGCCCGGCGCCAGCGAGCACGACGCTGTGCACGTCGGTCAAATCATCGGCTTCGAGCAGTGCCTCGTGCAACTCCTGCAGCATTTTCATCGTCAGCGCGTTGCGGCGCTCGGGCCGGTTGAGCGTGATGTAAGCCGTCTTGTCGCGGACGGCGAAGATGATGGTGTCGGTCGATTTGAGCCACTTGCGCATGATGGGATCGCGATGGGTTGAAGAGGCCGATCAGCCGGCTGGCGGCGGCGAGAAGGCGGTCGGAACCAGGATGCGGCTGTGCATCGCCAGCGGCGCCGGCGACTCGGCGGAAAACGCCAGCCACGCCGGGTCGCTCCAGAGCGCGGCGCGCCGGCGGCTGCGGTCGGCGTAATCGTCGAAAGCCCAAAGCTGCACGATCTCGCCGAGTTCGCCGATCTCGGTGGTGTAGTAGCCCACCAGGCGCCCCAGGTGCTTGCGGTGCAAGGCGTGGCCGCGTGCCTCGTACAGCTCGAGGAAGCCCTTGATCAACAGCGGGGCGAAGGTGTAGGTGCGGTGTTCGACGATCATGGCTGGGGCTCCGGGGTTGGGGTTGACAGCACCGCCTCGAGATCACTGAACCGAAATCGCTGACCCGAGTCATCGACCCGAGTTCGTCGACTTGAGTCACCGGCCCGAGTTCATCGGTCCGAGGTCGTCGACCCGAGGTCAT
>CAXTDH010000017.1:12135-15688 GCA_964242405.1 uncultured Rhizobacter sp.
CCTGAGTCCCGACCCGAGTGATCGATCCGAGTCACCGACCCGAGTCATCGACCCGAGAAGTGCGGGCTGCGCTTCTCGCGAAAGGCGGTGATCGCTTCCTTGGCGTCCTGTGTCTGGAAGCAGCGCGCCATGTGCTGCGCCTCGATGTCGAGCGCGTCTTCGAGGTTCAGGCGCTCGGCGGCGAGCAGGTTGTGCTTGATGTGGCGCAAGGCGATGGGCGCCGATTGCGCGAGCTTGAGCGCAAAGGCGAGCGTCTCTCGCTCCAGTTCAGTGTCGGCGACGACGCGGCTCACGAGGCCCATCGCACACGCTTCTCGCGCGGCCACTTTCTCGGACAGGAACATCAGCTCACGCGCCTTCGTCGGGCCGACGAGCTTGAGCAGGAAGTAGCTCGCGCCGGTGTCCCCGGACACGCCGATGCGGGCGAACGCGGTGGTGAAGACGGCGGTCTCCGAGGCGATGCGGAAGTCGCAGGCGACCGCCAGGCTCAGGCCCGCGCCCGCGGCGGCGCCGCGCACCATCGCGATGGTCGGCTTGCCCATGGTGTGCAGCAAGAGGCCGAGGTCGGAGTTGCGGCGGATGCGCAGCGAGCGCTGCTCGAGGTCGCGCCACAGCGGATCGTCGCCCCAGCGCACTTCGAGGGCGTTGTCCGGGTCGATGGTGCCGAAGCTCTTGACGTCGCCGCCGCCGCAGAAGTGATCGCCTTCGCCGGTGAGCACGACCACGCGAACGGCGGGGTCTTCAGCCGCTTCGCGGAGCCGGGCAGCGAGCTCGGTGCCGACCTTCTGCGTAAAGGCGTTGCGAGCGCCGGGGTTGCTCAGCGTCAGCGTCAGGACGCCGTCGTCGAGCGTGGCTGTCAAAGGTGAGTTCATGGTTCCTCCGGCGCTCATGCAGGTGGCAGCAGCCTAGCGAGTAAAGTGTTAATGGTACATAGGCGTATCTATCTAGTCCAGCACCGTGCCGCGCCGAAAGTGCCTTCCATACGGGATTCCCCCATGGAGCCGGCCATTGACAATAATGAAACGGTGTCGCAACATTAGCGCATCCGACAGCAGCGCATCCAAAGCAGTACGACTTCAGTCGGCGTCTCGAACCGCCGGCCTCATCCATCAAGGAGTGATACATGCAGACACAGACGCAGACGCAGACGTACCAGGGCCCGATCTTCGATGCCGACAGCCACCTCGTCGAGGTCGGCGACGCCTGGACGCGCTACCTCCCGCAGAAGTACCTGACCGAGTACGGCATCAAGCGCGCCACCGGCGCCGATGGCCAGTTCGCGCTGTACATGGGCGACCGCAAGGTCGAGGTCGGTGCCGGCTATTACACCGAGGACGGCCGCGGCCCGCCGCCCGGCAGCCTGAAGGAATTCCTTCGGGCGCTGAAAGACGGCAAGGACAACGTCGACCTGCGCGTGCCGGTCACGCCCGACCAGACGAACCGCGAAGCCCGCCTCAAAAAGCTCGACGAATTCGGCGTCGAGAGCTGCATCCTGTTTGTTGGCGAGCACGTCTCGACCATCGGCTACATCGCCGACGTCGCGGAGACGAACGTCGCCGCCGCGCACGAGGTCATCCACGCCTACAACGAGTGGATGCACGAGGAGTGGGGCTTCGTCAACGGCGGCCGCATGTTCGGCACGCCGCTGCTGCACCTCTACGACATGGACAAGGCGATCGCCGAGGCCGAGTGGGCGATCAAGGCCGGTGCGCGCATCGTTCTGATGCCGCTCGGCCCGGTCAACGGCAAGGCGCCCGGCGACCCGTACTTCGATCCGATCTGGTCGCGGCTCAACGACGCCGGCGTGCGCGTCTCCTACCACATCTCGGAGGCGACCTTCATGCACCCGATGATGAAGGTCTGGGGCGAGGAGACCATGCAGGCGCGCCTCAAGCAGAGCGCCTGGACCTACACCAACGCCTACGGCCGTGTTCCGATCGTGCAGACGCTGTCGTCGCTGATCTTCTACAACTTCTTCGAGCGCTTCCCCAACATCAAGGTCGTCAGCGCGGAGAACGGCGCCGAGTGGGTGCCGCAGATGCTGATCGACATGGACAAGGCGCGCGGCATGGCCAAGAACAGCAATTGGCCATGCGGGCAATTGAAGAAGCGGCCGAGCCAGATCTTCAAGGAGAGCGTCTCGGTCGTCGCCTATCCGGAGGACAACCTGAAGGAGCTCGTGCGGCAGACCGGCTCGTGGGAATGGCTGCTGATGGGCTCGGACTTCCCGCATGCCGAAGGCGTGCCGACGCCGCGCGACTTTGTCACCGAGGCCTGCGACGGCCTGACGCCCGAGCAGGTCGCCGACGTGATGTACGGCAACGGCCGGCGCTTCCTGCCCGCCTGAAGGCGAGTCTGAGCAGACCATGGCCGCCATCGACCTCGAGCGCTCGGCCGCGTTGCGCGGCCCGGAGCTGACGCTTTTCACCGACACGGTGCGGCGCTTCTTCGCCGACCACGCGCCGGCGGAAGCGCTCCAGCGCTGGCGCGAACAGGGCATCGTCGATCGGTCGCTCTGGGACCAGGCGGCAGCGGCCGGCCTGGCCGGCATCTCGATCGCCGAGGCGTACGGCGGCGGCGGCGGCGACTTCCGCCATGAAGCGCTGCTGATGGACGCGCAACTCGACATGGGCGTCGACGGCTTCGGCCTGATCCTGCACAACGCCGTCGTCGCGCCGTACATCGAGCACTACGCCAGCGAGGCGAAGAAGCGCGCCTGGCTGCCGCGCATGGTGAGCTGCGGGCTGATCGGCGCGATCGCCATGTCGGAGCCCGGTGCCGGTTCCGACCTGCAAGCGATCCGCACGACCGCGCGCCGCGACGGCGACCACTACGTCATCAATGGGCAGAAGACGTTCATCACCAACGGCCAGCGCGCCAACCTGGTGATCGTCGTCTGCAAGATCGAGGGCGCCGAGGGCGCCGAGGGCGCTGACAGCGTCAAAGGCGCCAAGGGCATCTCGCTGATCGTCGTCGAGACCGACGACTGCCCGGGCTTCGAGCGCGGCAGGAAGTTGAAGAAGATCGGTTTGCACTCGCAGGACACATCCGAGCTGTTCTTCCACGACGTGCGCGTGCCGGCGGCCAATCTGCTCGGCGGCGTCGAAGGCAAGGGCTTCTCGCAATTGATGTCGCAATTGCCGAAAGAGCGGTTGATGGTCGGCGTCACCGGCGTCGCGACCATACGCCGGGCGCTGCGCGAGACGCTCGAGTACGTGAAGACGCGCCAGGTTTTCGGCGGCAAGGTCATCGACTTCCAGAACACCCAGTTCAGATTGGCCGAGTGCAAGACCGAGGCGACGATCGCGCAGGTCTTCGTCGACCACTGCATCGAGCGGCTGCTCGAGGGCAAGCTCGACGCGGCCACCGCCTCGATGGCCAAGTACTGGGTCAGCGATCTGGAATGCAAGGTCGTCGACACCTGCCTGCAGTTCTTCGGTGGCTACGGCTACATGGAGGACTACCCCATCGCCCGAATGTTCGCCGACACCCGGGTCGAGCGCATCTACGCCGGCTCGAACGAAATCATGAAGGTCCTGATCGCCCGGACCCT
>CAXTDH010000018.1:0-1657 GCA_964242405.1 uncultured Rhizobacter sp.
ACCGAAGGGCCGTGGGCGCCCCGTTTGCGGACCTGCATGTGAGTTTCCTTGCAAGGAGCGGTTCGAGCCCTCGACTCTATGCCCGCAGCACGACGGCTGCAGGAAGCGTGGCCGCGCGGGTCGGGTGGCGAGGCGGCGACGGTCTTATGCTTGTTCGCCGCGACCCGTCGATGCGGCCTGAAAATTATCCGAATGCCCTGGCGATGATCGATCTGCCCACCTTCGATGAAGTCCACGTCGTCTCCGACCTGCACATGGGCGGCGTGGCGGGGTTCCAGGTGTTTCGGGAGGCCGCGCGGCTCACCAACTTCATCGGTCGGCTGGCGTCCCGGCGGCCGGATGTCCGGTCGGCGCTGGTGCTGAACGGCGACATCTTCGACACCCTGGCCGAGGACATGCCCGGTTGCATCGCCAGCGACGATGCCGTCGCTGTCGTCGGCCGCATCCTGCGTGACGCCTCGTTCGCGCCCGTCTGGCAGGCGCTCGCGGCATTCGTTCGCAGCCCCGGGCGGACGCTCGTCCTGGTCATCGGCAACCACGACCTGGAGCTCGCCTTGCCGGCCGTCCAACGGCTGCTGGTCACGACGCTCGCCAGCGAGGACCCGGCCGCCCGCGGCCGCATCGAGTTCTCGACCGTCGGCGCGGGCTTCGCCTGCCAAGTCGGCGCATGCCGCGTCTTCTGCACCCATGGCAACGAAGTCGACGGCTGGAACTACAACCGCTACGAAGACCTGGCCACCCTGGCACGGCGGATCAGCGCCGGGCGCAAGACCGGGCCGGCCGACTGGCGCCCGAACGCGGGCTCGAGGATGGTCAGGGAGGTGATGAACGACATCAAGCGGCGCTTCGCCTGGATCGACTTGCTGAAACCGGAAACCTCGGCCGCCGTCGGCGCGCTACTGGTGCTCGACCCGGCGCAGATGACGAAAGTGGCGGAGATCGCCGGTCTCGTGCGCGCGCAGCGGCGCGGAACGCGCGAGGCCCGGCAACGGTTGCTGACGGCCGATCGACGGGACCCTGCCCTGCCCGGACTCGATCTGCGACTGTTCGGCCCGAACCTGCGCAGACTCCTGATGGCGCCTGATGACATCTCAGCGGACGAAGAAGACCTCCTCGCCATCGCCGAGCGCCGCCTCGACGAGCCGTCGCCGGCCCTTGGGGGAATGCCAGCCTTCGGGGCGATGCCGGCCCTGGGGGCAATCGCGGAGCGGTCCGACCTCCTGGGCCTGCCGCAGCTCGGCTGGGACTGGCTGCACGGCATCGCTCCCGCCGAGGCACTGCGCCATGCGCTGCTCGACTGGCTAGCCGACGACAAGAGCTTCGATGCGGATGCGGCCGACGACACCAGCCGCCGCATCTGTGCCTCGGTCGACCCGGCGGTCGACTTCGTGATCGCTGGTCACACCCACCTCGAGCGGGCGATCGACCGAGGCGACGGCCGCGCTTACTTCAATACCGGCACCTGGATGCGCCTGTTGCGCCTTTCGCCACCGATGCTCGCCTCCCGCCAGGCGTTCGAACCTGTCTGGCAGGTGCTGGCCGACGGCAGCATGGCGGCGATCGACGCCGCCCGGTTCGAAGGCGAGCCCTTCGTGCCGGACCGTTCGAGCGCCGTCACGATCCGCCGCGAGGTCGACGCCGACGACCGCGGCGGTGA
>CAXTDH010000018.1:1757-15348 GCA_964242405.1 uncultured Rhizobacter sp.
GCAGGTGGTCAGTGAGCAGGTGGTCAGTGAGCAGGTGGTCAGTGAGCAGGTGGTCAGTGAGCAGGTGGTCGGTGGGCAGGTGGTCGGTGGGCAGGTGGCCGGCGGGCAGGTAGCTGGCGAGCAGGTGGTCGGCGAGCTGCTGCACATCGAGGGCGATGGCAGCGGCGAGCCGCGACCCGTCCGCCGCTTTATCCGGAGGCTCGGCGCATGAGGCCGACGATCGAGGACATCGAGCTCGAGATCCTGCGCGCCGGCCCGCCGCACAACCAGCTGTTGTCGCCGCTGACGCCCTACACCGTGCTGTGCGGCGCCGACAGCCCGGTCAGCCTGCACCTGCCCTTCGAGCATGCCCAGTTGTCGAGGCGGCTCGACCGGCTGCGCTACCGGACGGCCGGCGGCACGCCGGCCGAAGGCGAGCGCACGACCGAGATCGCCGAGCTGGGTGCGACCATCGCTCGGCTGTTCGCCCAGGTGCCGGGGCTCGTCTCGGCGCTGCACACGGCGCGGCTCGACGGCGGCAGGCTCGTCAATATTCGCCTGCGCCTCTCCGCCTTCGAGCTCGGCCTGGTGCCCTTCGAGACGACGCTGGCGCCGGGCGATGCCGCCGCCGGCCGGACGGCGCCGCTGCTGCTGCGCGGGCTGACCGGCATGACCCGAGAGATCCGTCGCGGCCAGCCGCTGCCGGTCCAGTGGAACCGGGCGCCGCGGATCCTCTTCGCCTATGCCTCGCCACCCGGCCTCCCGGCGGTTCCGGCGCAGGATCACGTCGCGGCGCTCAGGCGCGCGATCGACCCGTGGGTGGGCCTCCATCCGACCGCCGCCGAGCGCCTGGTCGATGTCCGGCGGCTGTTGACGGTGGTGAAGAACGCGAGCGTCGCGACGATCGCCGCGGCCTGCCGGGCGGGCGAGTACACCCACGTCCACATCCTCGCCCACGGCGCGCCGCTGCCGGGGTCGGACGGCGACCGGCGCTTCGGTATCTGCCTGGCGCCGGATGGCGATGGCGATGGCAATGGAGACGGCGATAACTTCGGCGAGGCGGGTGCCGGCGGCGGCAGACGCGCTGACGCGGGCGCATCCGGCAGCGCCCATGTCGTCGTCGACGGCCAGCGGCTGGCGCTGGCGCTGACCGGCGTCGGCGGCGACGGCCGCGCGGCGATGCCGGCGCCGACCGTGGTCACGCTCGCGACCTGCGATTCGGGCAACGTGGGCAGCGTCCTGACAGCCGGCGGCAGCGTTGCCCACGAGCTTCATGCCCAAGGCGTCCCCTGGGTGCTGGCATCGCAATTCCCGATCGGCATGCGAGCCTCGACGCTCGCCACCGAGGCGCTCTACGCCGGTCTGTTGGCCGGTGACGATCCGCGCGAAGTGCTGCACCGCGTCCGCCAGCGGCTCGGCCTGGAACTGCCGATGACCCACGACTGGGCGAGCCTGGTCGCCTATGCCGCCATCCCGCCCGACCTGCCGGCGCAGATCGATGCCTTTCGGAGCCGGCAGACGAAGGCCCGGCTCGACCTCCGTTTCGAGCGGATCGACGCACTCGTCGGCGAACGGCCGGTCGCGACCGGCACGACCGGCACGACCGGCACGACCGGCGAGCGGCTCGGCCCTGCGTTCAGCGCCGCGTCCACCTCGACGCCCGCGCCCGCGCCACCAGCCGGAGCCGCAGCCGTCGAAGCGGAGCTGGCGCGACTCGGCAGCACGGTACGCGCCGAACTCGCCGCCTGGTGCGACGAACCGATCGCCCGTCGCGACCCCCGGCAACGCGCCGCCCGGCTGGCGATGCGCGCGGCGAGCGAGAAGCGGATCGCCCTCGTCTACGGCGCCTGGGCCGACGGCGACGAAGAGGCCCGGCTGCGCAGCCGCGAGGCCTACCGCCTGGCGTGCCGGCACTACCGGGCCGCGCTCAAGGCCGAGCCGGCGAACCACTGGGCGATCACCCAGTTCCTGTCCTTGATCGTGACGCCGGCGATCGCCCCGACCGAGGCCGAGGTCGTCACGGCGGCCTCCACCCACCGTCGCTGGTGGCAGGCCGCCTGGCAATTGGCCGAATGGGACGCCGGCACGACGAGCGGCGGCCGGGCTCGCGCCTGGGCGCACGGCACGCTCGCCGAACTCGAGTTGCTCGGGGCCGTCTATGCTGCCGACGAGCGAACGCCCGAGGCGCGCAGCGAGGCGGTCATGACGGAGTGCCGACGTCTCTGCGAGGTCTGCGACGACGACCTGAACGAAGACCGTTTCCCGGTCGCGTCGACCCTGCGCCAGTTCCGCCGCTACATCGAAAATTGGCCGCGGCCGCAATGGCTGGCGCTGGCGCAGGCCGCGGTCGACGTGCTGGAGCGCGCCGGCCCCGCCTGAGCTGCCTCAACGCGTCGAGAACGCCGCCTGCGCCAGGGCTTCGGCGAGCTGGTTGTGGCGCTCGACCACGGCCGGCAATTCGAGCGTCACCAATCGACCGTCGCGCACCACCCGGCGGCCATCGACAACCGAATGCCGCACCCGCGGGACCTGGCAGAAGAGCAGCGCGGCGAGCGGGTCGTGCTGGGCGCCGGCCATGCCGATCTCGTCCAGGCCGACGGTGACGATGTCGGCCGCCATGCCGGGCGCGAGCGCGCCGATGTCGTCGCGGCCGAGCACACGGGCACCGCCGAGGGTTGCCATTTCGAGGGCTTCGCGAGCGCCCATCATCGACCGGTCGGCGCCTGCCGGATCGGCGCTGTCGCTGCCACCGCCGCCGCCGCCGCCGCCGGCCTTTCCGGCAACGCCGGTCGCCGACGGGCCCAGCGACGCCGCGAGCCGCTGCAGCAGCATCGCCATCCGCACCTCGCCGAGCAGGTGGCCGGCGTCGTTCGAGGCCGAGCCGTCGACACCGATGCCGACGCCGACCCCCGCCCGCCGCATCGCCCGCACCGGCGCGATGCCCGACGCCAGCCGCATGTTCGAGCAGGGGCAGTGGGCGACGCCGGTGCCGCTGCGGGCGAAGCCGGCGATGCCGGCCGCATCGAGCTTTACGCAATGCGCGCACCAGACGTCCGGCCCCAGCCAGTCGACCGATTCCAGGTACTCGACGGGCGTGCAGCCGAACAGCTGCCGGGTGTGGGCGACATCGTCGTCGTTTTCCGCGAGATGGGTGTGCAGCGAGACGCCGTGCGCCGAGCCGAAGCTGCGGGCGAGCCGGGCCGACTCGCGCATCAACGCCCGGCTGACCGAGAACGGCGAACACGGCGCCAGCACGATCCTGCGCATCGAGAACCGGCCCGGGTCGTGCCAGCGCTCGATCAGCCGCTGGCTGTCGGCGAGGACGGCAGCCTCGGCTTCGACCAGCCGGTCCGGCGGCAGCCCGCCCTGCGACTCGCCGACGCTCATCGAGCCGCGCGCCGCGTGAAAGCGCATGCCAATGCCGGCCGCAGCCTCGATGCTGTCGTCCAGGCGCACGTGCCCCGAGCGGCCGTTCGGGTAGAGGTAGAGGTGGTCGCTGGTGGTCGTGCAGCCCGAGAGCAGCAGCTCGGCCATCGCCGTCTGCGTCGAGACGCGCACCATCTCCGGCGTCAGGTTGGCCCAGAACGGGTAGAGGCCCTGCAGCCAGCCGAACAGCGATGCGTCCTGTACCCGTGCCCGGGTCAGCGACTGGAACATGTGGTGATGGGTGTTCACCAGGCCGGGGATGACGACCTGGTCGCGGGCGTCGATCACGTCGTCGGCGGTCGACGGCAGATCCACGGTCGGGCCGACCGCCTCGACGACGTTGTCGCGGACGAAGACCGCCCCATCGGCGATCTCGCGCCGCTGTGCATCCATCGTGACGAGCAGCCGGGCGTTGCGGATCAGCAGCGTCGTCATGGGCGATCAAGCCCGTTGCGGCTCGTCATCGACTGCTGCCGTCGACCCGGTGCCGTCACCGCGGCCGCGCCCGATGCAACCGTGTCAATGGGCCTCGGCCATCCGGGCCGCAGCGACGGCGTCTTCGGTGCCGCCCCGGCCGCCGTTGAAGTAGAGGTTCAGGCCGACCGCGGCGATCGCCGTCAGCAAGATGCCCGACTCGAGCAGCGGCTGCAGCGCGTGCGGCATCTGCTGGCTCCAGCGCGGCGCGACCAGCGGCACCATGCCGGCGCCGATGGCGATCGCGACGATGTAGAGGTTGTGCTTGTTGGTCCGGAAGTCGACATTCGACAGGATGCGCACGCCGGTCGCCGCCACCATGCCGAACATCACCAGCCCGGCGCCACCGAGCACGAACTGGGGCACCGATTCGACCAGCGCACCCATTTTCGGCAGCAGCCCGAGGACGATCATGATCGCGCCGGCCGCGACGCAGACGAAGCGGCTGCGCACGCCGGTGACGCCGACCAGGCCGACGTTCTGCGAGAAGCTGGTGTACGGGAATGTGTTGAAGACGCCGCCGATGACCGTGCCGAGGCCGTCGGCACGCAGACCCGCGGCCAGATCTCTCTGCGTCAGCGGCTTGCCGGTCATGTCGGAGAGCGCCAGGAACATGCCGGTCGATTCGATCATCACGACGATCATCACCAGCGTCATCGTCAGCACCATCACCGGATCGAAGGTCGGCATGCCGAAGGAGAACGGCGTGACGAACTCGAAGGCGTGGGCCTTGGCGACCTTGTCGAAGCCCATTTTGCCGAGCAGCACGGCCACCGCGCAGCCGGCGACGATGCCGATCAGCACCGAGACGTTGGCCAGGAAGCCACTGGCGTAGCGGGCGATCAGCAGGATCACCGCGAGCACGAAGGCGGCGATGGCGAGGTTGTCGAGCGCGCCGTAATTGGCGCTGTCGAGCATCGGGATCGGGCCGGGCAGCTTGAGGACAGTGGCGGCGGCGGCGCCTGAAGCAATGGCGGCCGCGCCGGTGCCGGCACCGGCAGCAGCAGCCCCGGACGCAGCAGCCGCGCCGGCCGACGCCTTCGCCGCATCGACCATCGCGACCAGCTTCGGCACATCGACGTTCTGCGCCAGGTTCGGCGGCCCGCCCATCGCCCAGCCGACGCCGACCCGCATCAGCGTGATGCCGATCACCGCGATGATGGTGCCGGTCACGACCGGCGGAAAGAAGCGCAACAGCCGGCTGACCAGCGGCGCGATCAGGAACGAAACCACCCCGGCGCCGATGATCGCGCCGAAGATGGCACGGGCGCCGTCCAGCCCCGGCACGGCGTTGGCCATCGCGACCATCGGCCCGACCGAGGCGAAGGTCACGCCCATCATCACCGGCAGGCGGATGCCGACGAAGCTGCCGATGCCCAGCGCCTGGATGAGCGTCACCAGGCCACAGCAGAACAAGTCCGCCGAGATGAGCTGCACCACCTGGTCGGGCGACAGCTTCAAGGCCCGCCCGACGATCAACGGCACCGCGACCGCCCCGGCGTACATCACCAGCACATGCTGCAGGCCGAGCGCGGCCAGGCGCGGCAACGGCAGTCGTTCATCGACGGGGTGGACGGGTTGAACAGGGTGAACCGGATGGGCGGGGTGAGCGGTCTGGACGGTCATGCTCTGTCTCTCCAGGATGTTGGACCGGGTTAGTTGTTGACCGGCGCCCCGGCGGTGAACCAGCGGCCGATCAGGGCTCGCTCGGCGTCGGTGATCTGGGTGGCGTTGTTGAACGGCATTAGCTTGAGCACCACCGCCTGCTGATAGGCCATCTGGGCGTTCTTGGCGATGCCTTCGGGGGTGTCGAGGTGCACGCCCTTTTGCGCGACGACGGCGTTGTGGCACATCACGCAGCGGCTGTTGACGACGGCCTGCACCTCGGTGAAGGTCGCCGGCTTCGACGCCAGTTGCCGCTCCGCCGCGGCGGCGGCCGGTGACACCGGCGGCGCCGCGGCCGGCAGGTTGATCGCGACCACGCCGGCCAGCAGTGCGAACCCGGTCAGCGCGTATTCCCACGGCACGCGCTGGCCGAACGCATGCGCCTTGTGGCGCGACACGAAGCTGTGCCGGACCAGCGCCCCGGCCAGCATGATGCTCACCAGCACCAGCCAGTTGTGCTCGGCGCCGTAGGTGAAGCCGTAGTGGTTGCTCATCATCGTGAACAGCACCGGCAAGGTGAAATACGTGTTGTGGACGCTGCGCTGCTTGCCGCGCTGGCCGTGCACCGGGTCGACCGGCTGCCCCGCGCGGATGGCGGCCACCACCTTGCGCTGCCCCGGGATGATCCAGAAGAAGACGTTGCCGCTCATCGTCGTCGCGATCATCGCGCCGACCAGCAGGTAGGCGGCGCGGCCGGCGAACAGGTGGCACGACAGCCACGAGGCGAAGACGACGAAGGCGAAGACGAGGATGCCGACGGTCAGGTCGCCATTCGGGCCGCGGCCGAAGAAGCGGCAGATCGTGTCGTAGATGAGCCAGAAGCCGACGAAGAAGCCGAGCGCCGTCACCACCGCCGCGGTCGGTGACCAGTCGAACAGGCTCTTGTCGATCAGGAAGCTCGACGCGTTGAAGAGGTAGAGCACGGTGAAGAGCGAGAAGCCGGTCAGCCAGGTGGAGTAGCTCTCCCACATCGACCAGTGCAGCTGCTCGGGCAGCACCCGGGGCGAGACCGGGTACTTCTGGTGGTGGTAGAAGCCGCCGCCGTGAACGCCCCACTGTTCGCCGCCGACGCCCTTGTCGGCGTCGGCACGGTCCTTGGGCGGCGTCAGGCTGTTGTCGAGCGAGACGAAGTAGAACGACGAGCCGATCCAGGCGATGCCGGTGATGATGTGCGCCCAGCGCAGCAGCAGGTTCAGCCAGTCGAGGAGGTAGGGGTTCATGCAGCGAAAGGGCGTGAGAGGCGGTTCGTCGCTTTTGGCGCTGAATCAAGAACCATGCCGGCGGCCTGCAGCTTCAGTGCACCACTCGATGGCCTCGCTTGACCTGCCTGCCGTCAAGCGACTGTCGGCCACCGCTGCCGCAACAGCCATCAACTGCCCCGGTAGGTCGAGTACGACCAGGGGCTCACCAGCAGGGGCACGTGGTAGTGGGCGTCGGCAGCCGGCAGACCGAAGTCGAGCGGCACCTCGTCGAGAAACGGCGGATTGGGCAACTCGATGCCCCGGGCGCGGAAGTAGGCGGCCACCGCGAAGACCAGCCGATAGCGTCCGGCCTGAAAGCTCGCACCTTCGAGCAGCGGCCCGTCGGCGCGGCCGTCATGGTTCAATTCGATCGACCGCAGGGCGATGGTGGCGTTCGACGGCGCCTCCCCGTCGAGCCGGTAGAGGTCGACCTTCATGCCGGCGGCAGGGCAGCCGTTGGCCGTGTCGAGTACGTGCGTGGTGAGTCTGCCCATGTCGGTTCCTGCTTTCGTCGAAGTTTGGATACGCTCGATAAAAGTGTAAGGTGCGCCCCGCAGGCCGCCCGGTACGCCCACGCCCACGGCCGCGATCGCACCGGACAACGGCACGGCGCGCACTCGCCGAAGGATGCCACTCCCCATGATGACGAAGGACTATCCGCGCGACCTGACCGGCTACGGCCGACACCCGCCGCATGCCCGCTGGCCGGGCGGCGCGCGCATCGCCGTCCAGTTCGTCCTGAATTACGAGGAGGGCGCCGAGAACAGCGTCCTGCACGGCGACCCGGCGTCGGAAACCTTCCTGTCGGAGATCATCGGCGCCCAGGCCTTCGAGATGCGCCACCTGTCGATGGAGTCGATGTACGAATACGGCTCGCGCGCCGGCGTGTGGCGGCTGCTGCGCGAATTCGAGCGGCGCGGCCTGCCGCTGACGGTGTTCGGGGCGTCGATGGCGCTGCAGCGGCACCCCGAGCTCACCGCCGCGGTGCTCGAACTCGGCCACGAGATCGCCTGCCACGGCTGGCGCTGGATCCACCACCAGCACATGAGCGAGACCCGCGAGCGACGCCACATCGCCCTCGGCACCCAGATCATCCGTGACCTCACGGACGGTCAATGGCCGCGCGGCTGGTACACCGGCCGCGACAGCCCGAACACCAAGCGCCTGGTCGCCGACCAGGGCGGCTACGAATACGACAGCGACTACTACGGCGACGACCTGCCCTTCTGGATGCCGGTCGAAAAAAGCGATGGCACGACCCTCCAGCGCCTGGTCGTGCCCTACACGCTCGACAGCAACGACATGCGCTTCGCGTCGATGCAGGGCTTCAACACCGGCGACCACTTCTTCCAGTACCTGAGGGACGCCTTCGACGTGCTGTACGCCGAAGGCGACCCCGCCGGCGACGACCGGCCGAAGCTGCTGAACATCGGCATGCACTGCCGCATCCTCGGGCGGCCGGGGCGCTTCCGCGGCCTTCAGCGCTTCCTCGACCATGTGCAGCAGCACGACCGCGTCTGGGTGTGTCGCCGCGTCGACATCGCCCGGCACTGGGCGCGCACTTTTCCAGCGCCGGCCTGAGTGCCGACGAACAGCTCCGTTCCGCCATGCCCGACACCTTGACCCTGACCCAGCTCAACGCCGCCTCGCCCGGCGAATTCGTCACCCTGCTGGACGGCATCTACGAACACTCGCCCTGGGTCGCCGAGGCCACCGCCGGCCGCCGACCCTTCGCGACGTTGGCGCAGCTCAAGCACGAACTGGCGCGGACGCTCCGCGAAGCGGGCGCCGAGGCGCAGGTCGCCCTCATCCGCGCCCATCCGGAGCTGGCCGGCAAGGCGATGGTCAGCCAGAGCCTGACGAAGGAATCGACCGGCGAGCAACGAAGCGCCGGCCTGACCGACTGCACGGCTGACGAGTTCGCCCACCTGCAGCAACTCAACACCGCCTACAACGCCCGTTTCGGCTGGCCGTTCACCTTGGCGGTGCGCGGGCCACGAGGCGCAGGGCTGGGCCGGGCCGCCATCATCGCGGCGTTCGAGCGGCGGCTCGCGAACCACCCGGATTTCGAGCGCGCCGAGTGCCTGCGCAACATCCACCGCATTGCCGAGATCCGCCTCGACGACCGCTTCGACGCGGCGCCGTTGCTCGGCGATCGGGTCTGGGACTGGGCCGAGCAGCTCGCCGGGCACAGCGACCCGGGCTATGCCGAACGCGGTGAGCTCACCGTCACCTACCTGACCGCCGCGCACCGCGCTTGTGCACGGCAGCTGTCCGCCTGGATGACCGAAGCCGGCTTCGACGACGTGAGTATCGATGCCGTCGGCAACGTGGTCGGCGTCTATCGCGGCACCGATCCGGCAGCGCCCCGGCTGCTGACCGGCAGCCACTACGACACGGTGCGCAACGGCGGCAAGTACGACGGCCGGCTCGGCATCCTCGTGCCGATGGTCTGCGTCCGCGAGCTGCACCGCGCCGGCCGGCGTCTGCCGTTCGCCATTGAGGTCGTCGGCTTCGCCGAGGAGGAAGGGCAGCGCTACAAGGCGACCTTCCTCGGCTCGGGCGCGCTCACCGGCCACTTCGAGCCCGCCTGGCTGGCGCAGACCGACGGCGACGGCGTGACCATGGCCGAGGCGATGCGCGCGGCCGGCCTGCCCGCGACGCTGGCCGCGATCGCCGGCCTGAAGCGTGACCCGACGCGCTACCTCGGCTTCGTCGAGGTGCACATCGAGCAGGGGCCAGTGCTCAACGCGCTCGACCTGCCGCTCGGCGTCGTCACCTCGATCAACGGCAGCCTGCGCTACCTCGGCGAGGTGACCGGCATGGCGAGCCACGCCGGCACCACGCCGATGACGACCCGCCGCGACGCCGCCACTGCCGTCGCCGAGCTCGCCCTGTTTCTGGAGAAGCGCGCCGCCGCCGCGCCCGACCTGGTGGGCACGATGGGCATCCTGGAGGTGCCGAACGGTTCCACCAACGTCGTGCCCGGCCGCTGCCGCTACACCCTCGACATCCGCGCGACGACCGACGCCGTGCGGGACGCCTGCGCCCACGACGTGCTCGCCGAACTCGCGGCCATCTGCGAGCGCCGCGGTCTCTCGTTCACGATCGAGGAGACGATGCGCGCCGCTGCCGCGCCCAGCGATCCCGCCTGGCAAAGGCGCTGGGAAGACGCCGTTCGCGCCCTTGGCCTGCCGGTGCACCGCATGCCGAGCGGTGCCGGCCACGACGCCATGAAGCTGCACGAGGTCATGCCCCAGGCGATGCTTTTCGTCCGCGGCGAGAACGCCGGCATCAGCCACAACCCGCTCGAGTCGACGACCAGCGACGACATGGAGCTGGCGGTGCAGGCGTTCGGGTCGCTGCTGAACGGGCTTGCCGAGGCGGCGGCGGCGTCCCGCTCGGCGGGGAGCCCGGCCTACTCGCCGGATGCGCTGCGGGAGTGACAACCGACGCGGTGTGCCCGAGCGTGCAAGCTCTTCAGCACCGTCCGCACGATCCGAATTCCTCCACCCTCCGACTGCACCGCGAATGAACCCCCACGACCGCCTCGACGCCTGGATCGACGAGCACTTCGACGAGGAAGTCGCCTTCCTGCAGGCACTCGTCCGCCTCCCGACCGACACCCCGCCGGGCGACAACGCGCCGCACGCCTTGCGCACCGCCGAGCTGCTGCAGGCCTTCGGCTTCGAGGCGGAGCAGCACCCGGTTCCGGCCGCGGCGGTGGCTGAACAGGGCATGGTGTCGATCACCAACCTGGTCGTGCGCCGCCCCTATGCCGACGGCGGCCGCACGATCGCCCTGAACGCCCACGGCGACGTCGTGCCGCCCGGCGACGGCTGGACGCATGACCCGTACGGCGGCGAAGTGATCGAAGGCCGACTCTACGGCCGGGCCTCGGCGGTCAGCAAAAGCGACTTCGCGACCTACACCTTCGCCGTCCGGGCGCTCGAGTCGCTGCAGGCCGAGCTGCACGGCGCGGTCGAGCTGCACTTCACCTACGACGAGGAATTCGGCGGCGCACTCGGCCCCGGCTGGCTGCTGGCGCATGGCCTGACGAAGCCCGACCTGCTGCTCGCGGCCGGCTTCAGCTACCAGGTCGTCACCGCCCACAACGGCTGCCTGCAGATGGAGGTGACGGTGCACGGCAGACAAGCCCACGCCGCCATCCCGACGACCGGCGTCGACGCGCTGCAGGCTGCCGTTGCGATTCTCGCGGCCCTCTATCGACAGAACGCGCACTACCAGAACGTGACGTCCGGCGTCGAAGGCATCACACATCCCTACCTGAACGTCGGCCGCATCGAGGGCGGCACGAACACCAATGTCGTGCCCGGCAAGGTCGTGTTCAAGCTCGATCGGCGGATGATTCCGGAGGAGCAGCCGGAAGAGGTGGAGGCATCGATCCGGCAGGTGATCGGCGATGCGGTCGCCGCCCTGCCCGGCATCCGCATCGAGATCAGGCGTCTGCTGCTGGCACGGGCACTGCAGCCGTTGCCCGGCAATGCGCCCTTGGTCGCGGCGTTGCAACGTCACGGCGAAGCTGTCTTCGGCGAACCGATCCCGACCTCCGGCACGCCGCTCTATACCGATGTGCGGCTCTACGGCGAACACGGCATTCCGGCGGCGATCTACGGCGCCGGGCCGCGCACGGTATTCGAGTCGAACGCAAAGCGGGCCGACGAACACCTGCTGCTTTCGGACCTGCGCGGCGCCACCAAGGTCGTCGCCCGCACCTTGTTCGACCTGCTGAGCTGAGGGCGGTTCGGGACGCTCGCCGGCCATCGGCCCGGGGCCTTGAGCGCCGGGCCAACGGAGGGCGGCGCTGGCACCCAACTTGCAAGGCGGTGCGCTCGCGCCGCACGTCGGCGTCCACCCCGATCGTCCCTTCGAGCCTTTCCCGTGACGAAACTCTTCTCCTCCTGTCTGTTGGCAGTCGCTGCCGCCACCTGCTGCAACGCCGCCCTGGCACAAAGCAGCGTGACGCTTTCCGGCCTGGTCGACGTGTTCGCCGGCTCGCTGCAGAACGCCGGTGACCCGGACAAGCTGAAGGTGGTCAACCCCGGCGGCATGACGACCTCGTTCTTCGGCTTCTCCGCCATCGAGGACCTGGGCGGCGGGCTGAAAGCGAGCGTCGTGCTGAACGCCTTCTTTCGCAACGACACCGGCGCCGTCGGCCGCTTCAACGGCGACCCGTTCTTTGCCCGCGACGCGTATGTCGCCCTCGCCGGCAGCTTCGGCACGCTCTCGCTCGGGCGCGGCAAGGCGCCGAACTTCCTGCCGACCGTGTTCGCCAACCCGTTCGGCGATTCCTTCACCTTCTCGCCGCTGATCCTGCACGCCAACATCAACACCGCCAAGTGGCCGTACAGCACCACGCCGTCGGACACCGGCTGGGGCAACCAGGTCGTCTATGGCACGCCGAGCTTCGGCGGCCTGGTCGCCAACCTCCAGTACCAGTTCGGCGAGCAGACGAGCAACGTCACGGATGTCAGCAACCGCAAGAACGTCGGCGCCAACCTGCTCTATACCAGCGGCTCCTTGTCGCTGGTCGCCTTTTATGAGCGCGACCAGATCAACGACCCGAACCCGAGCTTGATCACCGTGCCGGTCAACGGGGTCGCGACGCCGACCACCCGCAAGGACTGGATGGTCGGCGGCTCCTACAACGCCGGCTTCGCCAAGGGCTACGCGAGCTATGGGCAATCGAAGACCGACATCAGCAACTTCGAAGCCAAGACATCGTCGCTCGGGGTGACGGTGCCGGTCGGCGTCGGCTTCATCCTGTTCGATGTCGCCCGGACCAAGGTCAGCGGCGCCTTCACCGGCACGCGCACCACCGGCAGCCTCGGCTACGACTACTTCCTGTCGAAGCGCACCGATCTCTACGCCGTCGCCCTGCAGGACCGCGTCACCGCCCTGAGCAAGGGCAACACCTACGCACTCGGGGTGCGGCATCGGTTCTGAGGCGGCGCGCATGCCGGTCGATCCCCCCGAGGGGGCGTCGCTCGGCGATGCCGATGCCCGCCACCTGCGCCGGGCGATCGCGCTCTCGGCCGAGGCCGGCGCCCACGGCAGCCGGCCGTTCGGTGCGGTCATCGTCTCGGCGACGGGTGAGGTGCTCGCCGAGGCGCGCAACGACACCGCCGAGGGTGGCGGCTGCACCGGCCATGCCGAGCTGAACGCGCTGCGCCATGCCTCGCCCGCCCACTCCCGACCGGTGCTGGCGGGCGCGACGATGTACGCCTCCGGCGAGCCGTGCGTGATGTGCGCCGGGGCGACCTTCTGGTCGGGCATCCGGCGGGTCGTCTTCGGCCTGGATGCCGAGCGGTTGCGGTCGTTTCGCCGCCTGCACGCGAACGCGAGCGACCTCGAGATGTCGTGCCGTGAGGTCTTCGCAAGCGCTGCGGACCCGTTCGACGTCATCGGGCCGGCGCTGGTCGACGAAGCGACCGCGCCTCACACCGCCTTTTGGAGCGCAGCGGCCGACCGGTCGAGCGAACGACAGCCATGAACCCATTGCCCGAACTTCAGAAGGAATCGCGCATGGGCGCAGTCGGCTCGGAGACGCGCGGCCGTGAGGTCCGGGTGATCGACCTGGCCGACTTCGACGAGCGCCATGCCGCGATCGCCGATGAACTCTGGGAGGCAGCGGTCGATGTCGGCTTCTTTCAACTGAAAAATCACGGCATCGGCCTGGACGCCAGCCGCGAAGCCTTCGCGATGACCGAGCGCTTCTTCGCCCTGCCGGAGGAAGTCAAGGGCCGGCATGCGCTGGTCAAGCGGCTCAACGCCGGCTGGGAAAG
>CAXTDH010000019.1:0-15289 GCA_964242405.1 uncultured Rhizobacter sp.
GGTCAGGCCGACTTGCGACGGCGGGCGACGAAGCCGAGGGCGCCGAGGCCGGCCAGCATCAGGGCGTAGGTCTCTGGCTCCGGCACGGCCGTCACGGCGAAGTTGGCCGCTTCGAACGCGTTGTCGGACGAAGCGAAGCGCAGGCTGGAGATCAGCTCACCGCCCGTTGCCGAGAAGCCGACGTACTGCGCGTACGACTGGCTGCCCGACACCGTGTTGAAAGTCAGGCCACCCGTGCCGCCCGGAACGTAGGTGTAGCTGTTCTGGTTGGTCGTGACGGTCAGCGTGTTGTACGTGTCCGGCGAACCCCAGAGGAAGCTGACCGAGCTGGCCGGCAAGCTGAACGTCAGGATGGCCGGGCTGGTGGCCGCAGGACCTGCCGACAGGAAGTTGCCGCCGAACGGAGTGCCGAAGGCCTGGATGTCGGCCGTCTGCGAATCGGCGTTCAGGATCGCGCCGCCGGCGATCACACCGACAGTGCCGCCCAGGGTGCCGGTGTGGGCGCCGGTGCTGGCGAGTGCCAGGAAGGTGCTGCCGCCGGTCTGGGTTTCCGTGACAGTCAGGGCAGCGTTGGCGCCGAATGAAACCAGTGCAATTGCGGCGGCGATAAGGGTCTTGGAAAACATTGAATTAGCTCCGGAGGTTGACAAACAAACGACGTCATTGGCGACGCATTGCGTTTGTAAGGGTCGGCACTCCGGCCGTCTGCCCCGCGTCCGAGGGGCTGTCCGGTCACACAGGGACTTAATGAGATGGAAGTCACGGGCCGCGACTGTGGCGGTCGCAATTCATCGGCCGCAACTCGCTTGATCGCGGCCGATGTGACTGTCTCCGCCGCGAATGGCCGTCGCGCCGACGCCGTTCAGGAGGTCGAGCAGCTGAAGTTCACGGCGGCATTGATGTCGCCGCTGCCGCTGTAGCGCGGCCAGCTCGGGTAGAGGCAGAGGGGCCGTGTGCGGCCGTTGTTGCCCGCCTTCGAGTCGGTGACGATCTGCGGGCCGGGCGCAGTGCCGCGTTCGACCCAGGCCTCGAGCGCGGCCAGCGAATCCCACGAGGCGATGAATTGCCCCGTGCCGTGGCCGAAGCCGGGAACGACGTAGAAGCGCAGAAAGCCGTCGAGCGACGCCTGACCGAATTGCGCGACCAGGCGCTGGTAGTAGTCGATGGTGTTGTAGGGGCTGACCGCCGAATCGACGGTGCCGTGCATCAACAGCATCCGGCCACCGCGGGCGCGAAATGCCGAGAGATCGGCCGAGTTGGCATCGACCAGCCGCGAGACCTCCTGGATGCGGCCGACCCAGGCGCTCGGGTCGAAGCTCAGGCTGTCGACGGCCGGGTTGCGCGTGACGAAGTAGCGCACCATCGGGTCGCTCAGCACGTGCAGGCCGAAATCGGTCACGGGTGTCGGGGGTGACGACGGCTGCGGCCGGATGCCGAAGCCGAAGATGCCGCTCCAGTCCGCGCCTTCGAGAATCGGCCAGCGGGCGAAGGTATCGATGCCGCCAGCGAGCGGAAAACCGGGCGAGTAGCGGGAGTTGACCGCGTTGACCGAGGCGATCTGGGCGTCCGAGAGGCAGCTGTTGCCGGTATCGGCCCCGCCCGGGCAGCGCAGGCTCGTCAGCGAGAAACGGGCGGCGCAGCCGGCGGTGTTGCCGATGATGCCGTCGGTGGCACCGTCGAGCGCATCGCAGGTGCTCATGACGGCGTTCTGCAGCAGCGCGAGCTTGTTCGGGTTCAACCAGCCGCTGCCGCCGTTGCCATAGACGACTTGCGCCAGGTGGTTGCCGTCGAGCTGCAGCAGGGTGAAGTCGTAGACCGGGTGGATGGCGATGACGCCGTCGTAGTCGCGCGGCCAGCGCTGGGCGACGATGAACCCTTCGTGGCCGCCCTGCGAGTTGCCGACGAAATAGAAGTGCCTCGGCGAGGTGCCGTAGAAGCTGCGCATCAACACCATCGCCACGTCGTGGGTCTTCTTCAGCTGGTCGCCACCGAAATTGGCCAGCGCCTCGGCGTTGAGGGCGAAGGCGCCATCGGCGGTACTGCCGACGTGGCCGGAATCGCTGCCGAGCGTGGCGTAGCCGTTCGCCAGCGGCGTGGCGCCGGTCGTCGGGCCGTAGGAATACTGGGTCAGGCCGGTCACGAGCGTCCCGTCGTAGCCGCCGCCGCCCCGCTGCATCGCCTTGCCGTTCCAGCGCGTCGGCAGGTTCACTTCGACATTGATGTCGGGTGCCGCCGTGTCGACCGGGTGGATGGCGGCGAGCACCTTGCAATAGTCGCCGTTGCTGTTGCCGGCATCGGTCGCCAGCACCAGCGTGGCCGATGTGATGTCGGCGCCGGTCGTCGGCAGGCCGATCGCCGAGGCGGAGATCCGGCCGGACGTGAATTGTGAACAGGCTTGGGATGCGCTCGGCGCGTCGTCCCAATCACGCCAGTCGCCGTCGTCACCACCACAGGCGCTCAGGGCGCCGAGCACGGCGGCGAGAGCGGCGGTGACGCGGGCAGCGCGGCCCAGGTGCGGCGAACGGGCCGAAGGTACGCCGGCGCGCGCCGGCAGATCGCAGATCGCGAAGGGCATGGCTTGTCTCCTGCTGAGCGCGGATCATGGCTGTCGGCTCGAGCCGGTGCCTGTCCGCCTGAGCACAAACGCGGCAATCGACTTGCCCGCTGACCAGCCGCGGCGACCACCCTTGCGCAGCCGAGGCCCGCCGCCTACAGTGGGCAGGCCGCCGCCGAGCGGGAACGAAGAACCACGAGGCAGGAGACGCCGACGATGAGCTGCTGGGCATGACAGCCGCTGGAAGAGCCGCCCGGGTGGCGCCGGCCGTGTCGTTCGACCGCATCGTCAAGTCCTTCGGGCCGGTCGAGGTGCTGCACGGCATCGGCTTCGACCTCGAGCGCGGCCAGGTCGTCGGCCTGCTCGGCGAGAACGGCGCGGGCAAGAGCACGTTGATGAAGATCCTGGCGGGCTACGAACGGCCGAGCGGCGGCGAACTGCGCATCGACGGCACGGTTGCGAACTTCGACGGGCCGCGCGCGGCGGAGGCCCGTGGCGTCGTCATGATCCACCAGGAATTCGCGCTTGCCGAGCACCTCACGATCGCCCAGAACGTGTTTCTCGGCCATGAACTCAGGCGCGGCTGGTGGCTCGACGAGAAGGCGATGCGGTCCGAGACAGCGCGGGTGCTGAAGCAGGTCGGCCTCACGCGGCGGCCCGACACGCCGGTGCGCGAATTGATCGTCGCCGAGAAGCAGCTGGTCGAGATCGCCAAGGCATTGCAGCGCAACGCCCGGGTGTTGATCATGGACGAGCCGACCGCCACTTTGACGCCGGGCGAGACCGAACGCCTGTTCGAACTGATCGCGCAGCTGAAAGCCGACGGCGTCACCGTCGTCTACATCTCGCACAAGCTCGACGAAGTCGAACGGGTGACCGACGAAGTGGTCGTCATGCGCGACGGCCGCTTCATCGCCCGCGAAGCCACGCGCGAACTGACGCGCCAGCAGATGGCCAACTTGATGGTCGGGCGCGAACTGAGCGATCTCTACCCCGACAAGGATCCGCCACCACGAGCCGCGCCCTTGCTGCGGGTCGGCGGCCTGACCGTGCCAGGCTGGGCCCGCAATGTGAGCTTCGAGGTGGCACCCGGCGAGATCCTCGGCTTCGCCGGGCTGGTCGGCGCAGGCCGCACCGAGATGTTCGAGGGCTTGCTCGGGTTGCGACCCGCCTCGGTCTCGACGCTCGAGATCGACGGCCGCGCCGTGCGCATCCGCAACCCCGGCGAAGCCGCGGCGCACGGCCTCACCTACCTCAGCGAAGACCGCAAGGGCAAGGGCCTGCACGTCGACTTCGGGCTGAAGGAGAACCTGACGCTGATGGCGCTGCGCCGGTACGCCACGCCGTTGCTGCATCCGTCGGTCGAGCGCGCGGCAATGGCCAAGGCGGTCGGCGAGTTCGGCATCCGCACCGGTTCGGTCGACATCCAGGCTTCGTCGCTCTCCGGCGGCAACCAGCAAAAGCTCGCGCTCGCCAAGGTGCTGCACCCGGGGCCTCGGGTCATCGTGCTCGACGAGCCGACGCGCGGGGTCGATGTCGGCGCCAAGCGCGACATCTACTTCCTCATCCAGCGGTTGGCGCGCGAGGGCAAGGCGGTCGTCGTCGTGTCGTCCGAACTGATGGAGCTGATCGGCATCTGCCACCGCATCGTCGTGATGCGGGCGGGCGTGCAGCAGGCGACGCTGGCAGCCGATGGGCTCACCGAGGAGGACTTGATCGCCCATGCCACCGGAACTCGTTGACCAGCCACTGAAGACGGCGGCGCAGGGCAGCCTCACGACACGCGGCGGTGCGGCCTGGGCGCGGCTCCGGGCGATCGGGCCGGTGGCGGGGCTGGTGCTGCTGTGCATCGTCGGCACCTCGCTGAACAGCGATTTCGCGACCGTCGACAACGCGCTCAATGTGCTCACCCGCACCGCCTTCATCGGCATCATCGCCGTCGGCATGTGTTTCGTGATCATCAGCGGCGGCATCGACCTGTCGGTGGGGTCGATGGCCGCGCTGATCGCCGGCGGCGTGATCCTGCTGATGAACTCGCTCGGCGCGCACCACGTGTCGCCCACGCTGGCCGTGGTGGCCGGCGCCGGCTTCGCGGTGCTGCTGGGCGCGGTGTTCGGGCTGGCGCACGGGCTGCTGATCACCCGCGGGCGGATCGAGCCGTTCATCGTCACGCTCGGCACGCTGGGCGTCTTTCGCGCCTACCTGACCTATCTGTCGAATGGCGGCGCAATCACCCTTCAGGACAAACTGGCCGATGCCTACGCACCGGTCTACTACGCGGCGTTTCTCGGCATCCCGGTGCCGGTCTGGGTGTTCCTGCTGGTCGCGCTGCTCGGCGCCGTAATCCTCAATCGGACGGCCTATGGGCGCTATGTGCAGGCGATCGGCTCGAACGAACAGGTGGCGCGTTATGCGGCCGTCGACGTCGACCGGGTGAAGATGCTGACCTACGTGCTGCTCGGCGGCTGTGTCGGTGTCGCGACGCTGCTCTACGTGCCGCGGCTCGGGTCGGCGTCACCGACGACCGGCCTGCTCTGGGAACTGGAGGCGATCGCCGCGGTGATCGTCGGCGGTACGGCGCTCAAAGGTGGCGCCGGCAGCATCACGGGCACGGTGGTCGGGGCGATCCTGTTGTCGGTGATCAGCAATATCCTCAACCTGACCAGCATCATCAGCGTCTATCTCAATGCGGCGGTGCAGGGGGCGGTGATCATCGTTGTCGCCTTCACGCAGCGACGCAGACGGTAGTCGCACGAGCTAGTTCCTCGCGCTCTCATTCCAACGACAGGAGACTCTCACATGCAACCGATCACCCGCCGACTCGCCATCGCTCTTGCGGCCGCCTCGTTCGCAACGCTCCCCAGCACCGGCGCGTTTGCGCAGAACAAGGTCAACCTCGGCGTCGCGATTCCATCGGCCGACCACGGCTTCACCGGCGGCATCGTCTGGTGGGCCAACGAGGCGAAGAAGGAGCTCGAGGGCAAGTACCCGGACCTGAAAATCACGCTCAAGACCGCCAAGGACGCCGGCGAGCAGGCCAATCAACTGCAAGACCTGCTGACCGTCACCAAGATCAACGCGCTGGTCATCTTCCCGCAGGAATCGGCGGCGTTGACCAAGCCGGTCGAGCAGGTGCACAGCAAAGGCGTCTATGTCACGGTCGTCGACCGCGGCCTTACCAACAACAGTGGCCAGGACGCCTACATCGCCGGCGACAACACCGCCTTCGGCCGCATCCCGGCCGAGTACCTGGCCAAGCAGTTGAACGGCAAGGGCGACATCGTGGCCATGCGCGGCATCGCCACCACGCTCGATACCGAACGAATGGACGCCTTCAATGCCGTGCTGAAGAACCATCCCGGCATCAAGTTGCTCGATGCCAAATACGCCAATTGGAATCGCGACGACGCCTTCAAGACGATGCAGGATTACCTCACCCGCTTCAAGCACATCGATGCCGTCTGGGCGGCCGACGACGACATGGCGATCGGCGTATTGAAGGCGATCGACCAGGCCAAGCGCACCGACATCAAGGTCGTGTTCGGCGGCGCCGGTGCCAAGGGCATGGTCAAGACGCTGATGGACGGCAGCGACCCGCGCATCCAGGCCGACGTGTCCTATTCGCCCAAGTTCATCTACGACGCCATCAAGATGACGGCCGAGGCGCGGCTCAAGAACGAGAAGCTGCCGGCGAAGACGATCATCCCGTCGGTGCTGATCACCAAGGCGAATGCCAAGGAGTTCTACTTCCCGGATTCGCCGTTCTGAACAACTGGAGGATTCCACGCCATGCCGCGGCCCGTCATGCTCTTCACCGGCCAATGGGCCGATCTGCCCCTGGCCGAACTTGCGCCGCTGGCCCGCAAGATGGGTTACGACGGCCTCGAGCTCGCCTGCTGGGGTGACCATTTCGACGTCCAGCAGGCGCTCGCCTCGCCGCAATACGTGCACGACAAGCGGGCGCTGCTGGCCGAGCACGGCCTGCAGTGCCTGGCGATCGGCAACCACCTGGTCGGCCAGGCGGTCTGCGACCTGATCGACGCCCGCCACGAGGCGATCCTGCCGGCCCGCGTCTGGGGTGACGGCGACCCGGAAGGCGTGCGCCGACGGGCCGCGCGCGAGCTCGCCGATACAGCACGTGCCGCGGCCGCGTTCGGCGTGAAGACCGTGACCGGCTTCACCGGCTCGTCGATCTGGCATTCGGTCTATGCTTTCCCGCCGACCTCCCAGGCGTTCTGGGATGCCGGCTTCGATGACTTCGCCCGGCGCTTTGCACCCATCCTCGACGCCTTCGACAAGGTCGATGTGAACTTCGCGCTCGAGGTGCACCCGACCGAGATCGCCTTCGACGCCGCCACCAGCCAGCGGGCGATCGATGCGGTCAACGGCCACCGCCGCTTCGGCTTCAACTTCGACCCGAGCCACCTCGGCTACCAGGGCGTCGACTACATCCGCTTCATCCGCACGTTCGGCCCGCGCATCTTCAACGCCCACATGAAGGACGTCTGGTGGGGCAAGGGCGACGGCAGCGTCGGCACCTTCGGCGGCTGCACGAGCTTCGGCGACGCGCGCCGCACCTGGGATTTCCGCAGCGTCGGCCGCGGCATGATCGACTTCGAATCGCTGATCGTCGCCCTGAACGATGTCGGCTACGCCGGGCCACTGTCGGTCGAATGGGAGGACAGCCGGATGGACCGCGTCCACGGCGCGACCGAGAGCGCCGCCTTCTGCAAGCGGCTCGACTTCGAGCCAGCCAAGGGCGCCTTCGACGCGGTGTTCGACAAGAACCGGCAGGCAGCTTGAACGGCGCAAGCGACGTGAGTCGCGGCAGCGGGCAAAGCGCTGGCGCTGCTGGCCTGTCGGCGAGCCGCAGCACCCCGCCCAAGCTGCGCTACGCCATGGTCGGCGGCGGCCGCGACGCCTTCATCGGCGCGGTCCACCGCCACGCCCTGGCGCTCGACGGGCGCTACGAATTCGTCGCCGGGGCCTTGTCGGCGTCCCCGGGAAAGGCGCGCGCCTCGGGGCGTGAGCTCGGCCTGCGCGACGACCGCAACCACGGCAGCTGGCAACAGCTGCTCGACGACGAGCTTCGGCGCCCGGCCGAGGAACGAGTCGACATCGTCGTCGTCGTCACGCCGAACCATGTGCACCACGAGGTCGCGAGCGCCTTCGTCGACGCCGGCCTGCATGTCGTCTGCGACAAGCCGCTGGTGCCGACGAGCGCGCTCGCCGACGACCTGGTGAGACGTGTCGCCGCCCGTGGCACGCTGTTCGCGGTGACCTACAACTACACCGGCTATCCGATGGTCCGGGAAGCGCGGGAGCTGGTGCGCAGCGGCGCGATCGGCGCCGTCCGCAAGGTGATCGTCGAATACCAGCAGGGCTGGCTTGCCGGCGCCCTCGAGTCCGCCAACAACAAGCAGTCGGCCTGGCGCACCGATCCGGCGATGAGCGGCCCGGGCGGGGCGATCGGTGACATCGGCTCGCATGCCGAGAACCTGATGTCGACCGTGACCGGCCTGGAGCTCGACAGCCTGTGCGCCGACCTCACCGCCTTCGGCGCCGGCCGCCGGCTCGACGACGACGCCAGCATCCTGCTGCGCTTTCGCGGCGGGGCGCGGGGCGTGATGATCGCCTCGCAGATCGCCGCCGGCCAGGAGAACGACCTGCGGCTGCGGGTGATCGGCGAGCGCGGCTCGCTCGACTGGCGGCAGGAGGAGCCGAACAGGCTGCTCCATTCGCCGATCGATGGCCCGCCGCGGCTCCTGACCCGCAACGCGCCGTGGCTCGTCAGCGAGTCGGCCCGGCGCGCCTGCCGGCTGCCGCCCGGGCATCCGGAGGGCTTCATCGAGGCGTTCGCGAATGTGTACTCGGCGGTGGCTGCCGACTTGCGATTGCGCCGGACCGACGCCGGGCCGCCGGATGCGGTGGACGTTGCCGAAGCCGCCGAGTACCCGCGCGTCGAGGCCGGCGCCCGGGGCGTGCAGTTCATCGAGAGGACGGTGGCCTCGGCCGCTGCGGATGCGAAGTGGACGTCGATGCGCTGATCGGCGTCTGATCGAGCGCTGAGCCGCCGAGCCGCCGAGCCGCCGAGCCGCGTCCTGCTGTCCGCCTGCTCGTCCTTCACCTGCCCTCCGCCTCCAGCCCCCGCCCGATTCACTGACTCGCGAGGCGGCGTCTGGTCACGGCGCGCTCGATCTCCAGACGCAAGCGGTCGAAATCCAGCGGCTTGCCCACATGGGCGTCGAACCCGGCATGAAAGGCCTTCTGCCGATCGGTCTCGCGCGCCATGCCCGACACCGCGACGATCGCCAGCCTGGCGCCGCGGCCCGAGGCCCGCAATTGCCGCGCGAGCCAGTAGCCGTCGTGCTCGGGCATTGCGATGTCGGAGATGACCACGTCGAAATCCTCGTCCTGAACCAGCTGGGCTGCCAGTGTTGCCTGGCCGACGGTCACGACCGAAGCGCCCTCCGGCTCGAGCAGGTCGGCGAAAGCGGCCAGCAACACCGGTTCGTCGTCCACCAGCAGGATCTTCAGCCCGGCGAGGCTGCTGCGCGGGAACGAGGGCTCCGGCACTTCCTGCAGCACCGTGGCCGGCGTGGCCAGCGGCAGCCAGACCTCGAATGTCGAACCGCGGCCCAGGCCCTCGGAACTTGCCTTGACGCGGCCACCGTGCAGCACGGTGAGCTGCTTGACCAGGGCCAGGCCGATGCCCAGGCCGGTTTTCTTCCGGCTGGTCCCGGCGTCGACCTGGCGAAACATCTCGAAGACGTCGTCCAGCATTCCGGGCTCCATGCCGATGCCCGAGTCGGCGACGGTCAGCTCGGCCCTGTCGGTGCCGACCGCCAGGCTGACCCGGATCGAGCCGTCCTCCGGCGTGAACTTGATGGCGTTGGTGAGCAGGTTCCAGACGATCTGCTCGACCCGCACCGAATCGGCCACGACCGTCGTTCCGTCCGCCACCGCCAGCTCGAGCTGCTGGTGCTTGGCCTGCATGTCGGGCGAGACCGCATCGACGATGCCTCGGACGAGCTCGCCGAGGTCGACCGGCGCCAGATGGAGGACGATCTTGCCCATGTTGACCTGCGAGAGTTCGAGCAGGTCGTTGATGATCTGGGCCTGGCTGGCCACCGCCGACTTAATCGCGTCGGTGGCGCGCACCGCCCGCGGCTCGGATTGGAACGTCGGCAGACGCGTCAACAGCGACGCGCTCATCTGGATCACGGCCAGCGGGTTCTTCAGTTCGTGCGACATCACGGCGAGGAACTCGTCCTTCATGATGCTCGCCTCCTGCAATTTTTCGCGCTCGATGCGCTCCTGCTGCAGTGCCGCCTCGCGCTGCTGCTCGCGCATCTCGGCGTCGGTGAAGTCGCGGGCGATCTTGGCATAGCCCACGAGTCCGAGGCCGCCTTCCATCAACGGCGTCGTCGTGCCCGAACAGTAGATCGTCTTGCCGCCCTTTTTCATGTGCCAGCGGTCATCGGGGGCACGGCCCTGCTCGCGGGCCTTGCGCATTTCCTCGGCCGGCGCCCCTGCTTGCCTGTCCTCGAGGGTGAAGATCAGGGCGAACGGCTGACCGATCGCCTCGGCGGGCGTATAGCCGAACACCCGCACGGCACCCGGGCTCCAGGTGGAGATCACGCCCTGCGCATCGGTCGTGAGGATGGCGTAGTCGCGCATGCTGTCGGCCACCAGGCGCATGCGCTGCTCGCTGAGGCGGAGCAGCTCCTCGGCCGCCTTGCGGGACGACACGTCAAAGAACGCGAAGATCATCCCGTCGATGTGGTCCTCGCTGGTCCGGTACGGCAGCACCCGGGCGAGGAACCAGCGCCCGTCGATGGCGCGCACTTCGCGCTCGATCCGGTGCAGGTCGCGCAGCACATGGCCGGCATCGGCCACCAGTTCCGGGTAGTCGAGCCGGTGGGTGATGTCGAGCAAGGGGCGCCCGACGTCGCTTCTCAACAGGTTGAACAGCGTCGCGGCCTGGGGCGTGAAGCGCTTGACGCGCATCTCGCGATCGACGAAGACGGCGCCTATCTCGGCCGACACCATCAGGTTGTGCAGGTCGTCGTTGGCCTTGCTCGTCTCCTCGATCTTGGCGTTGAGCTCGCCGTTGACGGTGGTCAGCTCCTCGTTGACCGCCTGCAACTCTTCGCGGCTGGTCTCGAGTTCCTCGCTGGTCGAGCGCAGCTCCTCGTTGATCGTCTGCAGTTCTTCGTTGGACGCGCGCAGTTCCTCGGTCGAGGCCGATGCCTCGCCGCGGGTGTCGCGCAGTTCCTCCTCGACCCTGATCAGCTGCGACTCGAGCGATTCGAGCACCGGGTCGTGGCCGGCCGGCGCCTCGCCGTCGGGCACCATCGTCTCCTCGGATTCATCGAACACCACCAGGAACAGGCCGGGCGACGACGCCTCGCCCGCCGGCCGGGCGCTCATGCCGATGAAGCGCGGCTGGCCGTTGATCGTCAGCCGGACCCGGCGCGCCTGCACGCTCCGACCGGTCTCGGCGGCACGGGCGAGCGCCGAGCGCAGCTCCGCCCGCAACTCGGGCCGGGCGAGCGCCATCAGCTTGTTCGAGGGCGCACCGGCGGGCAGGCGCAGCAGATGGGCCGCGCGTTCGTCGACATGCAGGGCGTTGTCGTCGGCATCGACAAGCACGGTGGCCGGCGCGAGCCGCGCCATGACCCGCTCGTGGAGCGTGTCCAGCGGGTGGCCGGTGATGCTGGCCCGGCGCGGCCGTGAGGGCGGCAACTCGGTCGCGCTGCCCAGCGTACTCAGGCTGGGCAGCGACGGCAACGAAAGCGAGCGCTTGACGCTTTCGCTGGCGTGATAGAGGCGGTGCCGCTTGTCCTCCGAGACGAAGAACCCTTCCGCGGCGTCGGTGGTTTCAGAGCTGCCGAGGAAGAGCAAGCCCTTCGGCTTGGCGGCGAAATGAAAGCTGCGCAGCAGTTGCGCCTGCGCCGACCGGTCGAGGTAGATCAACAGGTTGCGACAGCAGATCAAGTCCATCCGGGTGAAGGGCGGGTCGCTGAGCGCGTTGTGGAGCGAGAACACCACGCCGTCGCGCACCGTCTTGGCGATCCGGTAACCGGTCGCGGCCTCGACGAAGTTGTCGCGCAGCCGCTGCGCCGAGACATCGGTCGCGATCGAGGCCGGGTAGAGGCCGGCCCGCGCCAGGGCGACGGCGCGGGCGTCGATGTCGGAGGCGAAGATCTGCACCGGCGTCTTGAACGGCGCGAGCGTTTCCTTCAGGACGATGGCGACCGAATAGGCTTCCTCGCCTGTCGCGCAGCCCGCGATCCAGGCACGGAAGGGCTCGCCCGGCGGCCGCCCCGCGACGAACTTGCGCAGCCCGTCCGTGAGTGCGTCGAAGGCTTCCGGGTCGCGGAAGAAGTTCGTGACGCTGATCAGCATGTCCTGCAGCAGCGCCGGTGTCTCGCTGGCCTCGGCGTCGAGAAACCGCCGGTAGCTCGGCAGGTCGGGCAGCGCATTGACCTGCATGCGCCGCTCGAGCCGGCGCAGCACCGTGGCGCGCTTGTAGTGCGTGAAATTGTGGCCGGTGCGCTCGCGCAGCAGCGCCTTGATCGACACCAGCGCCTCTTCGGCGAGATGGTTGGCCTCGCCCGACGCGCGCGCGACGACCAGATCGGCCGGGGGCGCGGGCAGGGCGATGCGCCTGGCGTTCTCCCAGAGCAGCGCCAGCTTCGCCGGCATCTCGGCGGCCGGCAGCACGAAGTCGACGGCACCGGTCTGGATCGCGGCTTTCGGCATGCCGTTGAATTCCGCGTCCTCCGGGCTCTGGGCGATCGCGACACCGCCGAGCTCCTTGACGCGTTTCAGGCCCTGCGCCCCGTCGCCGCCGGTTCCGGAAAGGACGATGCAGACGGCGCGCTCCTGGTGGGCCTGCGCCAGGCTGCGGAAGAACAGGTCGATCGAGCGATGGCGCCCTTGCAGCGTCGTCATGTCCGACACCTGCAGCTCGCCGTCGGTCATCGCGAGCTTCTTCGACGGCGAGATGACGTAGATATGGTCGGCCTGGATCGAACAGCTTTCGGCGACCGTGACGACCACCAGCTTGCAGCTGCGTTGCAGGATCTGCCCCAGGGCGCTCTCGTGATCCGGCGAGAGGTGCATCACGACGACGAAGGCCATGCCGGTGTCCGCGGGCATCTGGGCGAACATGGCCTGGAGCGCCGAGACGCCGCCGGCAGAGGCGCCGATGCCGACCACGGGGAACGTCAGATGGCTCTTGGCGACATCGATCGCCTCCGGATCCTGCTTCTCGATCATCTTGCGGTGCCCTGCCGAGCCGGAGTGCGAATCGCAACCATCGGTGGCGCATTCTCGCGCGAGTTGACGCGGCGGCCGAATTGTTTGCCACCTGCGTCCGATTCGGGGTGAAATCGCTCATTGGAAGGAAATCGGCGATGGACAAGGTACTCGTGCTCTACGGCTCCTACCGACGTGACCGCAACGGCATCCGGCTCGCTGACTTCATCGTCGCGGGCCTGGCGGCACGGGGTTGCGCGCCGGAGCTGATCGATGCTCGAGCGGTCGGCCTGCCGATGCTCGACCGGATGTACAAGGAGCATCCGAAGGGCACCGCGCCGCCGGAGATGGAAGCGCTGGCCGGGAAGATCCGTACCGCCGATGCCTTTGTCTTCGTGACAGGCGAATACAACTGGGCGCCGCCGCCCGGTCTCAAGAACCTGACGGATCACTTCCTGGAGGAGTGGTTCTGGCGCCCGGCCGCGGTCGCCAGCTATTCGGCCGGGCGATTCGCCGGTGTCCGTGCCGGTGTCGCCTGGCACGGCACCCTGTCGGAGATGGGCATGGTGGTCATTTCGAGCACGCTGGCTGTCGGCTCGATCACCGAGGCGCTCGACGCCGACGGCCGGCCGACGGGGCGCGGCGGCGAGGCATTGCAGCATGCGTTTCCCCGCTTCGCCGATGATCTGGCCTGGTGGACCGAGGCCGCGCGAGCCCAGCGCGAGAAAAAGGCGCCGCCTTACTGACGGCTGCTGGCCTGAGGCGTCAGAAGAGGCCGACGATCCGCCCGCCGGCGTCGACATCGATGGCCTCGGCGGTCGGCTTCGACGGCAGCCCGGGCATGGTCATCACGTCACCGCAGACGACGACGATGAACTCGGCGCCGGCCGCCAGGCGCAGCTCGCGGATGTCGAGTGCATGGTTCTCGGGCGCGCCGCGCAGCGTCGGGTCGGTCGAGAACGAATACTGCGTCTTGGCGATGCAGATCGGGAATCGGCCGTAGCCCTGCGCCTCCAGTTCGGCGAAGCGGGCCATGATCTTCGCGTCGGCGGTGATCCGGGCAGCGCCGTAGATGTCGGCGGCCACCGCGGCGACCTTGTCCCAGAGCGATTGTTCGTCCTGGTAGACGAAGCGAAAGCGGCTCGGTGCCGTCGACGTGCCCCGTTCGCACAGCCGCACCACCGCCCGTGCCAAGTCGGCCGCGCCGGCCCCCCCTTCGGCCCAGTGCCGGGCGAGCACCACCTCCACGCCATGCGCCGCGGCGCTCTGCGTCAGCCGCTCGATCTCGGCCGGTGTGTCCTCGGTGCGGTGGTTGATGGCGACGATGCAGTCGAGGCCGTAGCGCTCCCGGACGTTGCGGATATGCCGCTCCAGGTTCACCAGGCCGCGCTGCAGCGCATCGATGTTCTCGATGCCCGCATCCCGCACGTCGACGCCGCCGTGGTACTTGAGCGCCCGCACCGTCGCGACGATCACCGCCGCATCCGGCCGGAGGCCCGATTTGCGGCACTTGATGTCGATGAACTTCTCCGCGCCCAGGTCGGCGCCGAAACCGGCCTCGGTGACGACGTAATCGGCGAGCTTGAGTGCCGTCGACGTCGCCAGCACCGAATTGCAGCCGTGGGCGATGTTGGCGAACGGGCCACCGTGGACGAAGGCGAGGTTGTTCTCGAGCGTCTGCACCAGGTTGGGGGCGAGGGCGTCCTTGAGGAGTGCCGTCATCGCGCCGTGCGCCTTCAGGTCTCGGGCGGTGATCTGCGAGCCGTCACGGCGGCTGCCGACGACGATCCGGGCGAGCCGTTCGCGCATGTCGGCCAGGCTGGTCGAGAGGCAGAAGATCGCCATCACCTCGGATGCCACGACGATGTCGAAACCCGTTTCCCGCGGCGTGCCGTTGGCAGTGCCGCCGAGGCCGACGACGATGTCGCGCAGCGCCCGGTCGTTCATGTCGACGACCCGTTTCCAGGTGATCCGCCGCAGGTCGAACTGCAGCGCGTTGCCGTGCTGGATGTGGTTGTCGATCAGCGCCGCGAGCAGGTTGTGGGCCAGGCCGATGGCGTGGAAGTCGCCGGTGAAGTGCAGGTTGATGTCCTCCATCGGCACGACTTGCGCCATGCCGCCGCCCGCCGCCCCGCCCTTCATGCCGAAGACCGGGCCGATCGACGGCTCGCGCAGGCAGACGATCGCGTCCTTGCCAATGTGGTTGAGCGCGTCGCCGAGGCCGACGGTGGTCGTCGTCTTGCCTTCGCCGGCGGGTGTCGGCGAGATCGCGGTGACGAGGATCAGCTTGCCGTCGGGCCGGTCGCGCAGGGAGGCCGCATAGGCGAGCGACAGCTTCGCCTTGTAGTGGCCGTAAGGCGACAGGTGCTCGTCGCCGATGCCGTAGCGGGCCTCGGCGAGCGTCGTGATGCGCTGCATCCGCGCGGCCTGGGCGATGTCGATGTCACTGCGCATGGCTGGAATGATAGG
>CAXTDH010000020.1:0-14992 GCA_964242405.1 uncultured Rhizobacter sp.
CCCTGCTGGTCGACCAGCCAGCGCACGACCGATTCGGCGCGCTGCTGCGACAGCTGGATGTTGGTCGCCTCGGAGCCCGTCCGGCTGGTGTGGCCGATGATGTTCAAGCAGGCCTTCGCGGCTGTGATTTCCCGGGCAATCTGGCGCAACCACATCGGATAGGGGCCGCTCACTTTCGGGTCGGACCAGAACACGGTGCTGCCGGGGTTGAACAGGAACTTCACGCCCAGCTGGTCGCGGGCGATGCCCTGGGCGACCAGGCGGGCCAATGCCTGCTCGGCTTCGGCACTCCTGCCGAGCTTGACGCTCGTGAGATAGATGCCGCTCAGGACGCGCAACTGGACCCCGCCGGTCTCCCGGGCCGCGTCCCGGTAACGCGCCAGCGCCGCGGCATGGTTCTCACCGGTGTCGTACAGCAGGTTCGCCTCGGCGATCACCGCGGCTGCGCCCAAGCGGTCGAGGTAGAACCGGTTGGCGGGCTTGCCGGTGGCCGTGGCAGTGGTCGAGACGTAGCCTTCGGTCACGTCGTCGCGCAGCAGTACGGGGCTGTCGGCGTAGACGGGCAGCGGCGAGTGGTCGAGCCCCGGTTCGTCTCGTGCCAGCGCCCATGACTGGGCCATCACCAGGCCGCTCTGCAGATCGGTCAGCGCCAGATTGATGAGCATCGAGCCCATGGAGCGATCCGCCAGCGTGCGAGTCAACGTGCCGGTCAGGAGGTAGTGCGCCGTTTTGAGGCTGGCCGCTTTCAAGGGCAGCAGGGGCTCGACGGCATCGCGACCGGACCGCAGCCGCTCGGTGACCTGCTTTTCCAGCAGCACCGTCATGGCGGTTTGCTGGCCGGTGTTGGCATCGAGCATCGGGTCGATCACGGCGCCGACCTTGTCTGCGCCGGACCTCAGCGCCGACGGCCTGATCGCCGGAAGGCGCCGCGCCTGGGCCATGAGCCCGTCGCTCGCCTGCACGACGGCCTGTTCGAACGGCAGTTCGACGTTCGAGGGCGGTGGTGTGGGCGGAGCCGCGCAGCCGGCAACGGCGACTGCCAGCGCAACACTAGCCCAGCGAATGCGAGCGGCCGCCCGTTCCCAAGCGAAGGTGATCCGCTTCATTCCCGAGCTGCCGCTTCGCGCCGCCCGAACATGCCCCAACCCTGCATCGACAGCACCGTCTCGGCTTTCTGGTTCAGCACCTCCCAGCGCGACTGCACCAGGCCGACGCTCGGACGGCTCGCCATCGGCCGCGCTTCGAGCACCGTCAGGCGCACGCTCAAGGTGTCGCCCGGCAACACCGGTTTCAGCCAGCGCAGGTTGTCGATGCCCGGCGAACCGAGGCTGCTCGACTCCAGCAGATAGGCGTCGCACATCATCCGCATCGCCATCGCGCAGGTGTGCCAGCCGCTGGCCGACAGGCCGCCGAACAGCGACGCCTCGGCGGCGGAATCGTCGAGGTGGAAAGGCTGAGGATCGAACTCCGCGGCAAAGGCGAGCACCGCTTCGCGGGTGACTTGCGTGGCGCCGAATTCGCGCACATTGCCGACCGCGAAGTCTTCCCAATACCAGCGGACCGGGCGCTTCGCGGTCGCGGCGGGCAGGGCCGCGGAGGGGTCGGAGGTCATGGTGTGAGTCCTTTCGCTGTCACAAGCTCCGCGCCAGCTCGATCGCCTGTTCGATCCGCTCGACCGGATGGATGGTCAGGCCTTCGATCGCTTTCGAGCCCGGCTTCGGGGCATTGGCCTTGGGCACGATCGCGACCGAAAACCCGAGTTTCGCAGCTTCGCGCAGCCGCTCCTGGCCGCGCGGCGCCGGCCGCACCTCGCCCGCCAGCCCGACCTCGCCGAAGGCGATGAAGCCACGCGGCAGCGGCCGGCCACGCAGGCTGCTCTGGATGGCGAGCATCACCGCCAGATCCGCCGCCGGCTCGCTGATGCGCACGCCGCCGACCGCGTTGACGAACACGTCCTGGTCGAAGGCGGCGATGCCGGCGTGGCGGTGCAGCACGGCCAGCATCATCGCCAGCCGATCGCGCTCGATGCCGACCGACAAACGCCGCGGCGACGGCCCGCCCGAATCGACCAGCGCCTGGATTTCCACGAGCAGCGGCCGGGTGCCCTCGAGCGTGACCAGCACGCAGGAGCCGGCGACCGGGTCGCCATGGGTCGACAGGAAGATCGCGCTCGGGTTGGAAACGCCCTTCAGCCCCTTCTCGGTCATAGCGAAGACGCCGATCTCGTTGACCGCGCCGAAACGGTTCTTGATCGCCCGCACCAGGCGGAAGCTCGAATGGGTGTCGCCTTCGAAATAGAGCACCGTATCGACGATGTGCTCCAGCACCCGCGGCCCGGCGAGCGCGCCTTCCTTGGTCACGTGGCCGACCAGAATGATGGTGGTGCCGGTGTTCTTGGCGATCCGCGTCAGCTGGGCGGCGCATTCGCGCACTTGCGCCACCGAGCCGGGGGCGGAGGAGAGCTGGTCGCTGTAGACCGTCTGCACCGAATCGACGACGCACACCGCCGGCTGCTCGACATCGATCGTGGCGGCGATCTTCTCGAGCTGGATCTCGGCCATCACCCGCACGTTCGAGCCGTCCAGGCCGAGCCGCCGCGAGCGCAGCGCGACCTGGGCACCGCTTTCCTCGCCGGTGACGTAGAGCGTCTTCATGCGGCGCGAAAGCGAATCGAGCGCCTGCAGCAGCAGCGTCGACTTGCCGATGCCCGGGTCGCCGCCGATCAGCACCACGCCACCGGCGACGATGCCGCCGCCCAGCACCCGGTCGAGCTCGTCGATGCCCGTCGGCTGCCGGTCGACGTCGCTCGCTTCGATCTCGGAGAGCGTCGCGACCGGCTGGCTCGCGACCAGGCCGCGGCTGCTGGTCTGGTAGCGGTTTTTCGGGCTCGCCGTTTCCTCGACCGACTCGACCAGCGTGTTCCAGGCGCCGCAGCTGGGGCACTTGCCGAGCCATTTCGCGGAGGTGCCGCCGCATTCGATGCAGCTGTAGATCGACTTGCCCTTGGCCATGACGTGATTGTCGGCCGGCGGCGTCAGAATCGACATCCCGCCGAAGACGGACACCCTCGCCATGACGCGACGACTCATCAGCTCCGGCTCGTCCTTCGAGGCCGAGATCGGCTATTCCCGGGCAGTCGTCGAGGACGACGACTGGATTTTCGTCTCCGGCACCACCGGCTTCGACTATGCCGCGATGACGATCGCCGACGGCCTGGTGGCGCAGACCGAACAGTGCCTCGTCAACATCCAGTCGGCACTTCAGGCCGCCAACGCAGGCATTACCGATGTCGTCCGCGTCAACTACGTGCTGGCGCCCGGCAACGACTTTCGCGATTGCTGGCCGGTGCTGCGCCGCTGGTTCGGCGATGTGCGGCCGGCCGCGATGGTGATCATGGCCGGCCTGATGGACCCGCGTATGCGGATCGAGATCGAGGTGACGGCCCGGCGCCACGAATGGCGTGAGCTCGGGCTCGGGTAGCAGGGCTGGAAGACCGAGGAGTCGATGCCCATGGATTTGTTGTCGCCAGCGCTTCCTTTGACGCGTGTTTCGCTCGGGAAGCCGAACAGCACGAGCGGCACGAGTTCCACAAGGGTGAAACAGTTGCGATGGTGGGCGCCCGGTGTGGGCATGCCCGCATCGTTGCCAATCTTGTCGGGCGCCTGGGTAGCCACCTCGACGGCACACGGTGGCAAGTCGTTGGCGAAGGCATGAAGGTGCAGATCGGTGACGATACCGTCGCCGCCGATCAATCCTCCACCCTGCCCCGCCCCGCCTTGACCAGCGCCCGCAGGTTCTTGCCCGCGAGCCGCCGCTGCTTCGAGCCGTAGGTCGGCTTGGTCGCCCGGCGCGGCTTGGCCGGCTCGGCCACGCTGTCGACGAGCGCCGGCAACCGGCGCAGCGCATCGGCGCGGTTCATGTCCTGGCTGCGGCTGGTCTGCGCCTTGATGACGACCACGCCGTCGGCCGTGATGCGCTGGTCGCTGAGCGTCAGCAGGCGCTCCTTGACCGGCTCGGGCAGCGACGAGGCGCGAATGTCGAAGCGCAGATGAACCGCGCTCGACACCTTGTTGACGTTCTGCCCGCCGGCGCCCTGGGCTCGGATGGCGCTGAATTCGACCTGGTCGACGTCGACCCGGCGGGCTTCGACCGCAGCCTGGGACAGCCGCTGGGGGCTCGCAGGCACCGTCATCGTCGCACCGCGCGCATCAAACCGCTCGGGTCGGGACGCGGCCGGCCAGTGCGCACATCAACTCGTAGCCGACCGTGCCGGCAGCCTCCGCCACCTCGTCGATCGCCAACACGGCGCCTCCCGGCCCGCAGCCCCACAAGGTGACGTCGCTGCCGACCGCTGCCGCGGGCACCGGCGTCAGGTCGACGGTGACCATGTCCATCGACACCCGGCCGACCAGCCGGCTGCGGATGCCGTCGACCAGCACCGGCGTGCCGGTCGGGGCGACGCGCGGATAGCCGTCGGCATAGCCGCAGGCGACGACGCCGATCCGCATCGGCGCCTCGGCGGTGTAGCGGCTGCCGTAGCCCACCCGGTCGCCGGCCTGCAGCTGCTGGATGGCGATGACCTCGGCGTGCAAGGTCATCGTCGGCGCCAGGCCCCAGTCGGTTATCCGGTGCGTCGGGTGGTCGGGCGAGGAGCCGTAGACCATGATGCCGGGGCGCAACCAGTCGCCGCGAACTTCGGGCGAATCCGGCGCGAAGCGCAGCGTCGCGGCGCTGTTGGCGATCGACCGTTCGCCGGGCAGGTCGACCGTCGCACCTTCGAAGACGGCGAGCTGGTCGCCCAGGCCGCGCGGGCCGTCGGCGTCCGACAGGTGGGTCATCAGGGAGATCTCGTCGACCTGCGTCAGGCCCGAGAGGCGCGCCCATGCCGAGCGAAACGCTGCCGGGGCGAAGCCGAGCCGGTTCATGCCGGTGTTCATCTTCAGAAAAACCCGGTGCGGCAGGTGCGTCTTGTGACCGGCCAGCCAGTCGATCTGCGCCTCCCGGTGAACGGTGTGCCAAAGGCTCAGGCGCGAACAGGCCTCCAGGTCGCGCGCTTCGAAACAGCCCTCCAGCAGCAGGATCGGCCCGCGCCAGCCGAGCGCCCGGACGCGTTCGGCCTCGCCCAGGTCGAGCAGTGCGAAGCCGTCGGCGCCCTGCAGGCCGGCATAGGCACGCTCGATGCCATGACCGTAGGCATTGGCCTTCACGACCGCCCAGACCTTCACCTCCGGCGCAGCAGCGCGCGCACGCCTCAGGTTGGCCACCAGGGCATCGACATGGATCAGCGCTTCGATCGGCCGGGGCATCGACCGATTCTGCCAGCGCTTCTCGGCCGACCCGCCAGAGCCGAACGGCGGCGAGGCGCGTGCTATAACGCCGCTCGCCAAGGAGACCGCCACGAACTACAAGACCAGGCCCGGCGACTGCGGGTCGGCCGCATGAAGAAGGGCTTCTCGACGATCATGTCGGCGCAGTTCGTCAGCTCGTTGGCCGATTCGGCGATCTTCGTCGCAGCCTACGAGATGCTGAAGATCTCGAACGCGCCCAGCTGGCACCGGACAGCCCTGGTGCCGATGCTCGCCCTCTTCTACGTCCTGCTCGCGCCCTTCCTGGGTGCCTTCGCCGACGCCTGGCCGAAGGGCCGGGTGATGCTGCTCGCCAACGGCATCAAGCTCGTCGGCTGCCTGCTGATGCTCGCCGGCCTCAACCCGCTGCTCGCCTATGCGCTGATCGGCCTGGGCGCCGCCGCCTACTCGCCCGCGAAGTACGGCATCCTGACCGAGTTGCTGCCGGCCTCGCAACTGGTCAAGGCGAACGGCTGGATCGAGGGCTTGACGGTGCTGTCGATCATCCTCGGCACGGTGCTCGGTGGGCTGCTGGTCGGGCCGGTGATCTCCCGGCAGCTGCTGTCCTTCGACCTCGGCTCGCTGAGCTCGGCCGTTCGCACCGCACCCGAAGCGGCGGTCGCGGTCATCGGCGGGGTCTATGTCCTCGCCGCGGCCATCAACCTCGGCATCCCGCGGACCGACGCGCCGCTGTTGCCGATCACCGCCAGCCCTTGGCGGCTGGTGCGCGACTTCATGGATTGCAACGACCGGCTGTGGAGCGACAAGCTCGGCCAGATCTCGCTCGCCACGACGACGCTCTTCTGGGGCGTGTTCGGCAACATGCGGGCGATCGTCATGGTCTGGGCGGCGGCGGCGCTCGGGTATACGACGACCCAGGCCTCGAACCTGGTCGGCGTGATCGCCATCGGCACCACGGCCGGCGTGCTCGTCGCCTCGAACCGGGCCCGGCTCGACCAGGCGACCCGGGTGATTCCGCTCGGCATTGCCATGGGCCTGCTGATGATCGGCCTGAACGCGATGCGCGACGTCTGGATCGCAGCGCCCTTCCTGATCGTGCTCGGCGCCGTCGGCGGCTACCTGGTCGTGCCGATGAACGCCCTGCTCCAGCACCGGGGTTGCAACCTGATGGGCGCCGGCCGGTCGATCGCGGTGCAGAACTTCAACGAGCAAGCCTGCATCCTGGGCCTGGGCGCGCTCAACAGCGGCCTGACGATGCTGCACCTGTCGGTCTTCACGACCATCACGGTGCTCGGCCTGACGGTGGCCGGCATGATGTGGCTGATCCAGCGCTGGCACCGGTCGAACCTGCGGCACCATCCGGCCGAACTCGCGCGCCTGTTGCGCATCGCTGGCAGCGAGGATCATGGCCATGGTGCAGGCACGCTGCTCGGCGCCGACGCCGGCCCGCCGGTCGGTCCTTTGCCCGCCCGGCCTGGGCTCCGGGTGAACCCGACCCTCGACCAGGGACTGATAGCGCCAGGCGCCAGCGGCGACAATGCCGCCATGATTGCGAGAATTCCGACGCCCGAACGGCTGCCGCCGCGCGAATGAAAAAAGGTTTTCACACGATCATGTCGGCGCAGTTCTTCAGCTCGCTGGCAGATTCGGCGCTGACGGTTACCGCGATCGAGATGCTCCGCACGACCAATGCCCCGACGTGGCACGTGCCGGCACTGGCGCCGATCTTCGCGTTGTTCTACGTCATCCTGGCGCCGTTCCTCGGCGCCATCGCCGATGCCGCGCCCAAGGGCCGGGTGATGTTCGTCGCCAACGCGATCAAGGTCGTCGGTTGCCTGATGATGCTGTTCGGCAGCCACCCGCTGCTCGCCTATGCGATCGTCGGCCTGGGGGCCGCGGCCTACTCGCCCGCCAAGTACGGCATCCTGACCGAGCTGCTGCCGAATTCGCAACTGGTCAAGGCCAATGGCTGGGTCGAGGGCCTGACCATTCTCTCGATCATCCTCGGCACGGTGCTCGGCGGGCAGTTGATCGGGCCGGTGGTGTCGCGCCACCTGCTGGCCTTCGACTTTCCGCTGATGAACTTCGGCATCCGCACGGCGCCGGAGTCGGCCATCGTCGTGCTCGTCGGCCTCTACATCGTCGCTGCCGCGTTCAATTTGCGCATCCCCCGCACCGAGGCGCCGCTGCAACCGATCCGCCACGGCGTGGGCGGCCTGCTGCGCGATTTCTCGAGCTGCAACGCCCGCCTCTGGAGCGACAAGCTCGGCCAGATCTCGCTCGCCACCACGACCCTGTTCTGGGGCTTCACCGGCAACCTGCGCATCATCGTCTTCGCCTGGGCGACCGCGGCGCTGCACTACACCACCACCCAGTCGTCGGCCTTGATCGGCGTGATCGTCATCGGCACGGCCGGTGGGGCGGTCTGGGCCTCGATGCGCATGCGGCTCGACCAGGCGACCAGCGTGATCCCGCTCGGCATCCTGATCGGCCTGCTGGTGATCGGCCTGAACGCCATCACCAACGCCTGGGTGGCTGCGCCGTTCCTGATCCTGCTCGGTGCGATCGGCGGCTACCTGGTCGTGCCGATGAACGCCCTGCTGCAGCACCGTGGCGCCAACCTGATGGGCGCCGGCCGGTCGATCGCGGTGCAGAACTTCAACGAGCAGGCCTGCATCCTGGGGCTGGGCGCCTTCTACACCGGGATGACGAAGTTCGGCCTGTCGCCGTTCACCGCCATCGCCCTCTTCGGGCTGGTGGTAGCGGGGACGATGTGGCTGATCTACCGCTGGCACAAGGCGAACTGCCTTCATTTCCGGGCTGAACTGGCGCATCTGCTGGCCATCGCGCGCAGCGACAAGCACTGACGCAGCCGCTGCCCGCCGCCGCTTCTCACAGCCGGTGCCGCAGTACCATCGAGCCCCGCAGCCAGCCTTCGGCGAAAAGGTGACCATGTCCGATTCGACCTCCTCCAGCATCAGCGTCCAAGATTTCGAGGCGGTCTCGATCGAGGGCAAGCCGATCCGGCTCGACGATCAGCGCGGCAAGGTGCTGCTGATCGTCAACACGGCCAGTGCCTGCGGCTTCACGCCGCAGTTCGCCGGCCTCGAGGGCCTCTGGCAAACGTACCGTGACAAGGGCCTGGTGGTGCTCGGCTTTCCCAGCAACGAGTTCGGCCGCCAGGACCCGGGCAGCGACAGCGAAATCGCCTCGTTCTGCCAGCTGAACTACGGCGTCTCGTTCCCGATGATGAGCAAGGTGGAGGTGAACGGGTCGGCCGCACATCCGCTCTGGAAGTGGCTCACGAGCGAAGCGCCCGGCATCCTGGGCATCAAGGCGATCAAGTGGAACTTCACGAAGTTCCTGGTCGGCCGTGACGGCCAGGTCATCAAGCGCTACGCGCCGACCGACAAGCCCGAGTCGCTCAAGGCCGACATCGAGGCTGCGCTCGCCGCTGCTTGAGCGCCTGCGGTTACAGATTGCCGGCCGCTGCGTGATGGCCTGCCGCTGCCCGGGCACCTGCCGTCGCCTTCCTTCTCCAAGCCCCCTGCACTGCCATGTTCGAGCACATTCCCCACTTCGCGGGCGACCCGATCCTGAGCCTCAACGAGGACTTCCAGCACGACCCGCGCCCGCACAAGATCAACCTGAGCATCGGCATCTACTTCGATGATGAAGGCCGCATCCCGGTCATGGCCTCGGTCCGCCGCGCCGAAGCCATGGTCTGCGGCCGAGGCGGCCCCAAGCCCTATCTGCCGATCGAAGGCGCGGCGAACTTTCGCACGGCGGTGCAGGCGCTGCTGCTCGGCGCCTCGCACGAGGCGCTGACCTCCGGCCGGGTCGCGACCATCCAGTCGGTCGGCTCCAGCGGCGGGCTGAAGGTCGGTGCCGATTTCATCGCCCGCTTCTTTCCCGGCAGCGCGGTCTGGGTCAGCGACCCGACCTGGGACAACCACCGCTCGATGTTCGAAGGCGCCGGGCTGACGGTCCACACCTACCCGTACTTCGACGCCGCGACCGGCGGCCTCGATTTCGACGGCATGCTGGGCACGCTCTCGAGCCTGCCGGCCAGGAGCATCGTGCTGCTCCACGCCTGCTGTCACAACCCGACCGGCGTCGACTTGACGCGCGGCCAGTGGGATGTGCTGGTTCCCTTGCTGCGCGAGCGCGGGTTGATCCCCTACCTCGACCTTGCCTATCAGGGCTTCGGCGACGGTATCGAGGCCGATGCCTACGCCGTGCGGGCCCTCGCCTCCGCCGGCGTGCCGTTCTTCGTCGCCAACTCGTTTTCGAAGAGCATGAGCGTCTACGGCGAACGCTGCGGTGCGCTCAGCGTCGTCTGCCCGGATGCGGCGCAGGCGGTCAACGTGCTCGGCCAGCTCAAGTTCACGGTGCGGCGCAACTACTCGAGCCCGCCGATCCACGGCGGCCAGATCGTCGCCGCGGTGCTGACCGACCCGGTCTTGCGTGCCGACTGGGAGGTCGAGCTCGGGGCGATGAGAGAGCGCATGCTGGTGATGCGCCGCACCCTTCACGACGTGCTGCACGCCAAGCTGCCGGCGCGTGACTTCGGCTACTTCCTGACCCAGCGCGGCATGTTCAGCTACACCGGCCTGCGGCCCGCGCAGGTCGAGGCGCTTCGCGAGGAGCATGCCGTCTACCTGGTGCGTTCGGGCCGAATCTGCGTCGCCGGGCTGAACACCGGCAACGTCGAGGCCACCGCGGTGGCGATGGCCGCGGTCCTCTGACACCGGCTGACCATCCGGCACATGGCCATGCACCGGCTGACCCACGCGGCCATGCGGCCACGCGGCCATGCAGCCATGCTCAGATCTCGAGCAGCAGCTCCGGCCGAAAGCCCGCCGGCTCGCCTTTCTTCTCGTGCCCGCGCGGGTTGCAGACCACCCGGGTGCTGCCGCCCGCATATTCGACCCGGTAGTCCTGCGCGCAATGCAGATGACCGTGCAGCCACAGGTCGGCGAACGGCAGCAGGTCGTCGTCCGCGTTGCAGAAGCTGGCGGTGCCGGGCTGCCGGCCGTAGCGGGGGTCGGCGCTCCTGAAGCTGGGCGCGAAGTGGGTGACGACGACGGTGCGGTCCCAGTCGGCTGGATGGCCTTGCAGTTCCTGATTCAGCCAGGCGCGGCATTGCAGCGACTCCTGCCGGACGGTCGGCGCGTCGAAAGTCTCACCGTGGCGGGTCGACTTCATGATCTTCGCGAAATACCGGCCGGCGCGCATCGCTCGATCGCGCTGTGACGGACCGAAGAGGTCGAAGTCGCTCCAGCGGGTGGTACCAAGAAACCGGATCCGCTCGCCGCCCCGGCCGGTCAGTACCGCCGTCTCGCACTCCAGCAGCCGAATGCCGAGCCGGGCGCAGCGTTCCCGCAGTGCCGGCCGGGCCTCGTCGAGCTCGCGCCGATCGAATTCGTGGTTGCCGGCGACGAACAGCACCGGCACCGGCCAGCCGCCGAACTGCTCCAGCCCCCGCCAACTGCTGTCGACATCGCCGGCCACGACCAGCACCTCGGCACCGCTGGCGGGCGTCGCCTGAAAGGCCTCCGTCTCGAGGTGCAGATCCGACAGCAGCTGCAGCTTCACGGTCGCGCAGCAGCAGGCCCGGTCAGGCGGCGCCGTGGCACTGCTTGAACTTCTTGCCGCTACCGCAGGGGCAGGGGTCGTTGCGACCGACCTTGGGTGCGTCGCGCTTGACGGTCTCGACCTTGTAGCGCTGGTCGCAGGTCAGGTCCTGGAGGTCGGCGATGGTGACGACCAAGTCGTCGATCGCGTCGTCGAGCGTGGTCAGCGGAAATTCGCGGTCGAGTGTTGCGATGACCTCCCGTGCCTCGTCGGTCTCGGCGGGCAGGTAACGGTAGAGACGGGCGAGCGACGCCATCACCGCCTCGTCCGGCATCTCGATCAGGGCGGGGAAGACGATGGTCGCGTGCTGGAAGCCGGCGACCCAGGGCATGATGGATCGGGTGATGGGGTCGAGGTCGTCGACGCCTTCCGAAGCTGCCTGCTGGGCAGTGGCCGCCTGCTCGGCAGCGGCCACCTGCGGATCGGCGTTGTCCGCTTCCGGCGCCGTCTCGTCTGAAGCCAGCGCCGGCCAGGCGCCGACCGTGCCCGTCGCTCCGTCGGGGGCCTCCTCCAGCACGTCGTCTTCGTCTTCGTCATCGGCCTCCGGCACCAGCGGTTCGAACCAGCCGTCCTCGACGATCGCCCGGTTGAGCGCAGCGTGGCGGCGCAGGATCAGCGCCGTGGTTCGTTCGAGCCAGGCCGGGTCGACATCGGCGGGCAGCGGCGAAACGTCGAAATCGAACACAGGCGGGAGCCAGGCGTCAGGCTGCAGCAGCATCGGTTGGACGATGACGCCGCACAGGTAGCCGTCGAGCATCACCACATCCAGCGGCTCGAGCGGTTCCGGTGTTGCCGCCAGCAAGTCGTTCAGCTCCGCGATCTCAGCGTCGGTCAGGTCGTGCGCCAGTGCGGGCGTCATCGGGCGGGTCGGCAGATAGGACATGGCAGCGGTTCGAGGTTCCGTGGAAGAAGGACTGGCAACGAATTCTCCATCTTGTCCCCCGGGCGTGAACAAGGTCACTTGCAAAATTGCAGGGTTAACCCTAATATGTCTTCAGGCGCGGCCGATGTTCGGTCACGCAATCGCAAGGGACGATCCAGCGCCGCACGGCTCAGTCGTCCCGGAAAGACATGAATGACCACCGCTTCTCTGCAACTCAAGGTCCAACGCGGCCGCTTTGTAAATCACCTCTGGGCAGCTTTCGCCAACGTCGTTCCTGCGGCCCTGCACAACTGGCTGGTGCCGCCGGCCGCTCCGGTCGACGTGCTCGAGACCGCTGCCCGCGAGGCCCAGGAGGTCCGCAAGCTGGCGTACTCGTATTCGCGAACCGATCCCGGGTTCGCTGCGGACCTGTACGCCGCTGCTGCCCGTCACGAAGGTCTGAACAGCAACTGAGCGCAGGCGCGGGTCGACGACCGCGCCCGCGTCACGCGCCCTCAGCCTGCCAGGCGGCTTTCCAGGCGGGACTTGATTGTCAACATGTCGCCGGGCAGGTGGTGGGCCAACTGCTGGAACAGTTCTGCGTGCAGGTCGAGCTCCGTCTGCCAAGCTGCCGGGTCGATGCGGGTTACCTGGTCGTACTGAGCGGCGCTGAAATCCAGGCCGCTCCAGTTCAGGTCGGCGTAGCGCGGCGAGGTGCCGAAGGCGGTCTCGACGCCCTTCCCCTGACCTTCGATGCGCTCGATCATCCACTGCAGCACGCGCATGTTCTCGCCGTAACCCGGCCAGACGAACTTGCCGTCGTCACCCTTCCTGAACCAGTTGACGCAGTAGATTCGGGGCAACTTCGCGCCCGAGGCTTCCAGGCGTTTGCCGAGATCCAGCCAGTGCTGGAAGTAGTCGCTCATGTTGTAGCCGATGAACGGCAGCATGGCGAACGGGTCGCGCCGCACCACGCCTTGGGTGCCGGCGGCGGCTGCCGTCGTCTCGGAACCCATGGTCGCGGCCATGTAGATGCCCTCGAGCCAATCACGGGCCTCGGTCACGAGTGGCACGGTGGTGGAGCGCCGGCCGCCGAAAATGAAGGCGTCGATCGGCACGCCGGCCGGGTTGTCCCATTCCGGATCGAGCGCCGGGTTGTTGGTGGCCGGTACGGTGAAGCGGGCGTTCGGATGCGCCGCCTTGGCGCCGGTTTCCTTGGCGATGGCCGGTGTCCAGTCCTTGCCCTGCCAGTCGATCAGGTGCGCCGGCGGAGTGTCGGTCATGCCCTCCCACCAGACGTCGCCGACATCCGTCAGCGCCACGTTGGTGAAGATGACATCGCGCTTCAGGCTTGCCATGCAGTTGTAGTTCGTCTGCTCGTTGGTTCCGGGCGCAACGCCGAAGTAACCCGCTTCCGGGTTGATGGCGTAGAGCCGGCCGTCTGCCGCCGGCTTGATCCAGGCGATGTCGTCGCCGATGGTCGTGACCTTCCAGCCCGACATGCCGGCCGGCGGGATCAGCATCGCGAAATTGGTCTTGCCGCAGGCGCTCGGGAAGGCAGCCGCCACGTGGTGCTTGCGGCCCTCGGGCGACGTCACGCCCAGGATCAGCATGTGCTCTGCGAGCCAGCCAGGGCCGCCGTCGGGCTCCTGCGCGGCCTGCCGGCCCATCATCGAGGCGATGCGCAGCGCAAAGCACTTCTTGCCGAGCAGCGCATTGCCGCCGTAGCCCGAGCCGTAGCTCCAGATTTCCTGGGTTTCGGGATAGTGGACGATGTACTTGGTCGAATTGCAGGGCCAGGCGACATCCTGCTCGCCCGGTTCCAGCGGGGCGCCGACCGTGTGCATGCAGGGCACGAAGTGGCCGTCCGAGCCCAGCACCTCGAGCACCCTCGCACCCATCCGGGTCATGATCTTCATGTTGACGGCGACATAGGGGCTGTCCGACAGCTCTACGCCGATGTGGGCGATCGGCGAGCCGAGCGGGCCCATCGAGAACGGCACGACGTACATCGTGCGGCCGCGCATCGCGCCCTTGAAGAGCGCCGGTGTGCCGTCCGGTTGGCCGGTCTCGAGCAAGGCCCGCATCTCGGCGGGCGCCATCCAGTTGTTGGTCGGGCCGGCTTCTTCGCGGGTCTGCGAGCAGATGAAGGTGCGGTCTTCGACGCGGGCGACGTCGCTCGGGCTGCTGCAGGCCAGGTAGCTGTTGGGCCGCAACTCCGGGTTGAGTTTATTGAAGGTGCCGGCGGCGACCAGCTGGGCGCAGAGCCGGTCGTATTCGGCCTCGCTGCCGTCGCACCAATAGACGTCGGCCGCCTCGGTGAGCGCGGCCATGCGGCCGACCCAGTCGAGCAGCCGGGCATGACGAACAGAGGCGGGGGCGTTCGATGACGACCCTTCCATCGCGGGACGGTTCATGGCGTTCGATCCTTCAAAGACAAAAAGCGGAATTGGGCAAATCGCCGGCAGCCGAAGCTGGAGAAACTTGCCCAATGCCTTGTGCAACGATCAACGGCTCGTGTCAGCGCGCGGTTACGAACGGATTTCAGCAAGCCGCGTTCCCGAAGCCGATTCCAGCCTGGTCAGACGCTGGAATGCATTGTCGACCCAGTGTAATCGGCTGGTAACCACCGAGATTCGGGGGTCGCCCATCGACGTTTGCACGGGCCGGAACAGTTTCACGGAGCGGGCGGCGCCGACGCGAGCTCGGGGTAGTCGGTGTAGCCCTGAACGCCGCCGCCGTAATACGTCTCACGCTGCGGCTCGGCGAGCGGGGCGTCCTCGCGCAGGCGCCTGACCAGGTCCGGGTTGCTGATGAAGTACTTGCCGAAAGCAATCATGTCGGCTGCGCCGCTGGCGACGGCGTCCATCGCCATTTGTCGGCCATAGCCGTTGTTGACGATCCAGCCGCCGCTCGGGTTGGCTTGCTTGAAGCACGCGCGCAGTGCTGCGAAGTCGAAGGGCACTGCGTCTCTAGGGCCACCGGTCGCGCCCTCGACGACGTGCAGAAAGGCGAGTTTGAGCGGCGCCAACTGTTCGACGACATGGCCGTAGGTGGCCTGCGCATCGCTGTCTTGCCCGGCATCGTTGGCCGGCGTCACCGGGGACAATCGGATACCGGTGCGGCCGGCGCCGATCTCGTCGGCGATCGCGGTCATCACTTCGACCACCAGGCGGGCACGGTTCGA
>CAXTDH010000021.1:0-14802 GCA_964242405.1 uncultured Rhizobacter sp.
GTACACGCCGCTCTCGATGCTGCGGATGGTCGAGCTCATCCACGAGGCCGGCTTGCCGAACGGCGTCGTCAACCTCGTCAACGGCCGTGGCCCGGTCACCGGCCAGGCCTTGATCACGCACCCCGGCATCGACATGGTCGGCTTCACCGGCGGCACCGGCACCGGCCGGGCCATCATGGCGGCGGCGGGCCAGAATTTGAAGCCCTGCATCCTGGAGCTCGGCGGCAAGTCGGCCAGCATCGTCTTCGAGAGTGCCGACATCGAGCAAGCGCTCGACGGCACGCTGCTCGGCATCTACGCGAACAACGGCCAGATGTGCCTCGCCGGTTCGCGCATCCTGCTGCAGCGGGGCATCGCCGACGCCTTCATCGAGCGCTTCGTCGCCCGCGCGAAAGCCATCCGCATCGGCGACCCGATGGCTGACGCGACCGAGGTCGGCCCGCTGATCAACAAGGCGCACCTGGAGCGGGTGCTGAGCTATGTCGACGTCGCGGTCAGCGAGGGCTCGACCCTGCTGACCGGTGGCGGCCGCGCGGCCGGCTTCGACCGCGGCCACTACATCGACCCCATCGCGGTGCTGGCAGCCGACGCCGGGGCGCGCATCTGCCAGGAGGAGGTGTTCGGACCGTTCGTCACCTTCCTCGTCTTCGACACCCTCGACGACGCGCTCGCCATCGCCAACCGGTCGCCGTTCGGCCTGGTGTCGTACGTCTGGTCGCAGGACCTGCGCGAGGTGATGCGCTGCAGCCGCGACATTCGCGCCGGCGTCGTCTGGGTCAACACGCCGATGATGCGCGAGCTGCGGGCGCCGTTCGGCGGCTACAAGGAGTCGGGCGTCGGCCGCGACGGCGCGACGACCAGCGCCGAGTTCTTCACCGAGTACAAGACGACCAGCATTCCGATCGACTCGGTCGCGATGCCACGGCTTGGGGTGGGCAGATGAGCCCTGACCAGGCCGGCCCGCAATCCCTCGGGGGATCGGCCGGCGTACCCGCCGGACGAGGGGTCCCGTCCACTCTCTACGACAAGCTCTGGGAGTCGCACGTCGTCAGCGACTACGGCGACGGCGACGCGCTGCTCTACATCGACCGCCAGCTCCTGCACGAGGTCAGCAGCCCCGCCGGATTCGCCGGGCTGCGCGAGCGTGGACAGACCCTGCGCTCCCCCGGAGCCCAGCTCGCCGTCGCCGACCATGCGATACCGACGCGCCGTCGGCCCGGGCCGATCGCCGACCCGCAGGCCCGGGCGCAGGTCGCCCTGCTCGAACGCAACGTCGCCGACTGCGGCCTCGCCTACATCCCGCCGCACGACGCCCGCCACGGCATCGTCCACGTCATCGGCCCCGAGCAGGGCTTCACGCAGCCGGGCATGACGCTCGTCTGCGGCGACTCGCACACCTCCACCCACGGCGCGTTCGGCGCACTCGCCTTCGGCATCGGTGCGAGCGAGTGCGAATGCGTGATGGCGACGCAGACCCTGCGCCAGACGCGCGCCGCAAACCTGCGCGTCGTCGCCAACGGCACCCTGCCGCCAGGCGTCGCGGCGAAGGACGTGATCCTCGCGATCGTCGGCCGGCTCGGCGCGTCGGGCGCGGTCGGGCATGCGATCGAGTACACCGGCGCGGCGATCCGCCGAATGGGCATGGCCGAGCGCATGACGGTCTGCAACATGAGCATCGAGGCTGGCGCCCGGTCCGGCCTCGTCGCCCCGGACGACACGACCTTCGCCTGGCTCGAAGGCCGGCCGATGGCGCCGCGCGGCGCGATCTGGGAGCAGGCGCTCGACCACTGGCGCGGCCTGTTTTCGGACCCCGGTGCGCCGGTCGCGCGGACCATCGAGATCGACGTCGGCGCGCTCGCGCCGCAAGTCACCTGGGGCACCAGCCCCGACCAGGTGCTGCCCGTCGACGGCCGGGTGCCCGACCCCGCGTCGCAGCGCGATGCCGCGGCGTCGGCGAAGGTCGAGCGGGCGCTCGCCTACATGGGCCTCGTGCCGGGCACCGCGCTGCAGGACGTGGCGATCGACCACGTCTTCATCGGCTCGTGCACCAACGGTCGCATCGAGGACCTGCGCGCTGCCGCGTCGGTGCTGCAGGGCCGGCGCAAGGCCGGCGGCGTCACGGCGATCGCGGTGCCCGGGTCGGGCCTCGTCAAGCGCCAGGCCGAGGCCGAGGGACTCGACCGGGTCTTCCTCGATGCCGGCTTCGAATGGCGCGACGCCGGTTGTTCGCTCTGCGTCGCGATGAACGACGACCGGCTGCCGGCGGGCGCGCGCTGCGCCTCGACCTCGAACCGCAATTTCGAGGGCCGCCAGGGTGCCGGCGCCCGCACCCACCTGATGAGCCCCGCCTCGGCAGCGGCGAGCGCGCTCGCCGGCCATCTCGCCGACGTCCGGTGCGTCGCATGACCCCCTTCACGATGCTCACCTCGTGGGCCGCGCCGATGGCCGACGCCGACATCGACACCGACATCATCTTCCCGGCGCGCTTCCTGTTGCTGACCGAGAAGACCGGCCTCGGTCAGTGCGCCTTCTTCGAGCGGCGTTTCACCGCTGACGGCGCCGAGCGGCCCGAATTCGTGCTCAACCGCCCGCCTTGGCGCGGCGCGCGGATCCTCGTCGCCGGCCCGAACTTCGGCTGCGGCTCGAGCCGCGAGCAGGCGCCCTGGGCGCTCGCCGACCTCGGCATCCGCTGCCTCATCGCGCCGGGCTTCGGCGAGATCTTCCGGGCCAACTGCTTTGCCAACGGCATGCTGCCGATCGTGCTCGGCGGCACCGACCACACCCGGCTGTTGCGCGCGGCCGAGGCGGGCCGCGCGCTGACGGTCGACCTTATGGGCTGCGTTGTCACGACCGGCGACGACGACGACGACGCGTCCGACCCCATCCTCTTCGAGGTGCCGCAGCGCCAGCGCGAGGCGCTGCTCGCCGGTCTCGACGAGATCGGCCTGACGCTGCGCAATGAGGCCGGGCGCATCGCCGACTTCGAGCGTCGCCGCGATGAGCGCACGCCCTGGCTCGCCGCGCCGGTGTCCCTTCTCCCTTGACCGACGACGCCATGGCCTCAGCCCTCCTTCGCAACCAGCTCGATGCAGGCGACTTCTTCGTCGTCCCCGGCCTGCAGGACATGATCGCGGCCGCGGTCGCGAACAAGGTCGGATTCGACATCGTCTACGGCAGCGGCTACTGGCTGACGGCCTCGAGCCTCGGCCTGCCCGACGCCGGCATCGCGACGTATTCCGAGATGGTCGACCGGATGCGCACGCTGGTGCGCACCAGCAACGCCGCGGTGATCGCCGACGCCGACACCGGCTACGGCGGGCTGCTCAACGTCCAGCACACGGTGCGCGGCTACGAGGCGGCGGGTGTTACCGCGATCCAGCTCGAGGACCAGGAATTCCCGAAGAAGTGCGGCCACACGCCGTTCAAGCGCTGCGTGCCGACCGAGGACATGGTCGAGAAGATCCGGGTCGCCGCCGACACGCGCCAGGACAAGAAAAATTTCCTCATCATCGCCCGCACCGACGCCCGCGCCGCCGACGGTGTCGACGCGGCGCTGCGCCGGCTCGAGGCCTACGCCCGCGCCGGCGCCGACATCCTGTTCTTCGAAGCGCCGCAGTCCGAGAACGAGATGCGCCGTGCCTGCGAGGCCTTCGACCTGCCGATGATGGCCAACATGGCCGACGGCGGGAAGACGCCGATCCTGCCGGCCCGAGCCTTGCAGCAGATCGGCTACGCTTTTGCGATCTACCCGTCGATGACGAGCCTGGTCGCGGCAGCGGCGATGGAAGCGGCGCTGCGGACGCTCAAGGACTCGGGCGTGAGCCAGGACCCGTCGCAGCCGATGTTCGACTTCATGGAATTCTGCCGATTGATCGGCTTCGAAGCCGTCTGGGACTTCGAGCGCAAATGGGCGAGGCCGCTCGGCGCGCCCGAACAGGAGGGGACGGCATGACCACGACGACGTCGAACGACGCGGCGCGCCTGCAGCGCCGCACATTGACCGCCGCGCTCGGCGCCGCCTGGCTGCTGCCGGCCCGCAGCGCGCGAGCCGCCGACGACATCGTCGTCGGCGCGACGGTGCCGATCACCGGCACCTTCGCGGCATCGGGGATTCAGTACCACAACGCGCTCAAGCTGGCGCAGGACGACATCAACGCAGCCGGCGGCATCGGCGGCCGCAAACTGAAGACCGCCTTCGAGGACACGGCCGCCAACAACAGCACCGCCGTCAACGCCTTCGTCAAGCTCGTCAAGCAGTACAACCCGCCGTTCGTGTTCCTGTCGAGCCTCTCGACGCAGGCGCTGGCGATGGAGCCCGAGATCGCCAAGGCGAAGGTCACGGCGGTCTGCGGCGGTGGCGCCCTCGCGCTTTCCGAGCGCAGGAACCCGTGGCTGTTCCGGATCCGGCCGGCCGACAATCTGCAAGCCGGCGCCATCGCCCACGGCATCACGGCGGTGCTCAAAAAGAAGAAGGTCGGCCTGCTCTACGCGCAGGACGACTACGGCCTCGGCTCGGCCAACGCCGTCGAGGCCGCGCTCGCCAAGGTCGGCGTGCAGACGGTGGCCAAGGAAGCCTTCAACCCGCGCGACAACGACTTCTCGGCGCAATTGCTGAGCTTGAAGGCGAAGGGCGCCGACTCGCTCGTCTCCTTCAACTACAACCGCGACGGCGCGCTGATCCTGAAGCAGCGCAAGAGCCTCGGCCTCGACCTGCCGCTGATCGCCGGCTCGGGCATGGCCGCGCCGGCGACGCTCGAGCTCGTCGATGCCGACGACCTCGTCGGCGTGCACACCACCGCCGACGCGGTGCTCGGCGAGGCCGTGAGCCCGGCGAGCGCCGATTTCGTCAAGCGCTACGCCGCGGCGTTCAAGTTCCGTCCCGACCCGTTCGGCGCCTCTTACTACGACGCCGCGATGATGCTCGCCGACGGCCTGAGCAAGGTCGGCCCGGATGCCGAGAAGCTCCGCGGTCACTTCGCCAACCTGAAGACCTGGAAGGGCGTGGTGCGCGACTACAGCAACGACCCCGCGACCAACGATCTCGCGCACAGCGTGGTGTTGGTCGGCTTCAAGCCGGGAACCAAGGAATTCGTGCAGATCGCGAGCTACCCGAAAGCGTGACCACCGTGACGTCGATTCCTGACCGCGGGCGGCCATGTCGCAACTGATCCAGCTCGCCGTCAACGGCGTCGCGGTCGGGGCGATCTACGCGGTCGTCGCGCTGTCGTTCGAGATCGCCTACGAGTCGACCGGCGTCGTCAATTTCGCGACCGGGCAGCTCGTGATGATCGGCGCGCTGCTCGGCGCGAGCACGCTCGCCTGGAGCGGCGCGCGGTTCGGGGTCTCGGCCGGCGGCGCGTTCGTGGCGAGCTACGCGCTCGTCTTTCTCGGCATGGCCGGTGTCGGCCTGCTCTTTCTCGCCGGCGTGTTCCTGCCGCTGCGCCGGCAACCGGCGCTGACGATCATCATCGGCACTGTCGCGATCGGCATCTCGATCCAGAATGTCGCCCAGCTCGTCTGGGGGGCGCTGCCGATCCGCACCGGCTCGCCGGTCGGCAGCGGCACGGCACGGATCGCCGGGGCGGTCGTTTCGCTGCACGCGCTCTACGTCATCGCGGTCGCCGCGGTGTTGATCCTCGCGGTCTACCTGCTGCTCTACCGCTCCTCGCTCGGCAGCCAGTTCCGGGCGCTGGCGCAGGACGCCGAAGCCGCGCGGCTGATGGGCATCCGCGTCAACCGCCTGTACGCCCTGACCTGGGTGCTGGTGTGCGCGCTCGCGGGCGTCGCCGGGCTGCTGCTCGGGCCGATGTGGTTCATCGACGTCGGTCTCGGCGAAGGCATCGGTCTGAAGGCCTTCGCCGCGGCGATCATCGGCGGCTTCGGCAGCGTGCCCGGGGCGGTGATCGGCGGCCTGCTGGTCGGGCTGACCGAAATCATGGGCGCGTCCTACATTTCGTCGGCCGACAAGGATGCGATCGTGTTCGCGCTGATGTTCCTCTTCCTGCTGGTGCGGCCGCAGGGCCTCTTCGGCGAACGCGTGGCGGACCGCGCATGACGGCGCCAAGCGAGTTGTCGCCGCTGCCGCTCGCCCTGCGCCGCGCCGCGCCGGCCCTGGCGTCGCCATCGGCGCGTGGTGCGCAGCTTCGCTGGGGCCTCGCCTTCGTGGCCTCGCTGGTCGTGCCGTTCGTGCTCTCCGACTACAGCCTGCGCGTCACGGTGCTCGCGGTGCAGTCGGCGATCGCGGTCATCGGCCTGTGCATCGCCTTCGGCTGGGCCGGGCTGATCCAACTCGGCCAGGGCGCCTTCATCGGCATCGGCGCCTACACCTCGGCGGTGCTCGCGTTGAAGCTCGGCCTCGGCTTCTGGATCACGATGCCGCTCGCGATGCTCGCGTCGGCCGTGGTCGCGCTCGTCATCGCGGTGCCGATGCTGCGCCTGCGCGGCCACTACCTCGCGCTCGCGACGGTCGGCTTCAATGTCACCGCCGAGATCGTCGCGAAGAACTGGATCGGCGTCACCGGCGGCTACGACGGGCTGAGCGCGATCCCCGGCGTCGGCGTCTTCGGCCTGATGATCGAAGGCGACTTCGGCTACTACTACCTCTCGCTCGCCTTCCTCGTCGCCGCCGCCGCGTTCGCGCTCGCGCTGCGCCACTCGCGCTACGGCCGGGCGATGATCGCCGTGCGCGACGACGAGATCGCGTCGGCCACGTCGAGCGTGCCGGTGGTGCGCGTCAAGGTGCTCGCCTTCGTCATCGCGAGCGCGCTGGCTGGCCTCGCCGGCGCGCTCTACGCCCACTATTCGCACTACATCTCGCCCGGCGACTTCGAACTCTCGCGGTCGATCGCGATCCTCGTCATGCTGATCGCCGGTGGCGAGACTTCGATCGCCGGAGCCATCGTCGGTGCGCTGCTGCTGAGCTTCGCTCCCGAATGGCTGCGTTTCGTCGGCGACGCCTACCTCGCGGTCTTCGGCGTCGGCGTGCTGCTGCTCCTGATCCTGATGCCCGAGGGCATCGTCGGCCGGCTCGGCCGGATCCGGCGCCGAACGGCGGGCCGTCGCCGCGCCGGCCATGCGTGACGGCGCCGTGCCCGCGGTCGCCGGCAACATCCTGACGGTGCGCGGCCTGTCGCGGCGCTTCGGCGGCCTACAGGCGGTCGATGCGGTCGACCTCGACCTGGCGGAGGGCGAACTGCTCGCGCTGATCGGGCCGAACGGGGCCGGCAAGAGCACGACCGTCAACCTGCTTGCCGGCGTGCTCGTGCCGTCCGCGGGCAGCGTCGTGCTCGGCGAGACCGACCTCACGGGCCTGCCGCCGCACGCGGTCGCCCGCGCCGGGCTGGCCCGCACGTTCCAGAACGGACGCCTCTTCACGCGGCTCTCGGTGCTCGAGAACGTGCTCGTCGGCGCCGACGCGCGGCACCGCTGCGGCTTCGTCGCGGCGATCGTGCGCAGCCGGTCGTTCCGCGCCGAGCAGCGGGCGCTGCGCGAGCGGGCGATGGCGCTCCTCGCCGGCCTCGGTCTCGCCGCCGACGCCGAGCGCGACGTCCGCGAGCTGCCTTACGGCCGGCAGCGCAAGATCGAGATCGCCCGGGCGCTGATCCTCGAGCCGCGCGTGCTCCTGCTCGACGAGCCCGCTGCCGGGCTCAATTCCGGCGAGGTCGAGGAACTGATCGCGTACGTCTCCAACCTGCGCGCGCAGGGCCTGAGCCTGTTGCTGATCGAGCACAACATGGGCCTCGTGATGCGGCTCGCCGACCGCATCGCCGTGCTCAATTTCGGCCAGCGCATCGCTGCCGGCCTGCCGGCCGAAGTGCGCGCCGACGAGGCTGTCATCGAGGCCTATCTCGGCCGCCGCAAGACGGCCGACGCGAAGGCCCGTGCTGCGGTGTGAACGCGTCTCGGTCGCCTACGGCGCGGTGCAGGCGCTCGACGGCGTCAGCCTGCAGGTGAACCGGGGCGAATGCGTCGCGCTGCTCGGCTCGAACGGCGCCGGCAAGACGACGCTGCTGCGCGCGATCTCGGGCCTGGTGCGCCTGCAGTCGGGCAGCGTCTCGCTCGCCGGCAGCGACCTCGCGCGGGTCGCGCCCGAGCAGCGCGTGCGCGACGGGCTCGCCCATGCGCCCGAGCGGCGCCGCATCTTTCCGGGCCTTTCGGTGCTCGAGAACCTCGAGGTCGCGACCGCCGCCTGGCGCGGCTTCCGGGCGTCGATCGAGACCGACCTGGAGCGCGTCTTCAGCCTTTTCCCGAGGCTGAAGGAGCGGCGTGCGCAGCTCGGCTGGTCGCTCTCCGGCGGCGAGCAGCAGATGCTTGCGATCGGCCGCGCGCTGATGTCGCGGCCGAACGTGCTGCTGCTCGACGAGCCGTCGCTCGGCCTCGCGCCGCTGATCTCCGAGGAGGTCTACGCGCAACTCGCGACGATCAACAGCCTCGACCTGACGATGCTCGTCGTCGAGCAGAACACGGCGATGGCGCTGTCGATCGCGTCGCGCGCCTACGTGCTCGAGCACGGGCACGTGGTGCTCGAGGGCAAGGCGGCCGAACTGCTCGACCATCCGCGCGTGCGGGAGGCGTATCTCGGGGCCTGAGCCGGCGCATCGCTGCTCCGCCGCCGACGCATGAGGGCAACTAACGCCCGCTCGGGCGACCGGGTCGTGGCCCGAGCGCCGCCGCGACCTGGTCGACCGGACCGCGCGGTACGGGGCGCCGGTGCTGGCTCGCCCTGTCCGCGTCGTGGACAGGAAGCGCCTTCGAGGTGACGCTCCGCTGCGCTGCCGCCGATCATCGACCGATGACCTCCGGACACATCGACATCGTCGTCAATCTCTTCACTCCCGACGAGGTGAGCAACGGCCAGACCGGCTTCGATGCCAATTTCACGGCGCAGGTCCGCATGCCGGAGTCGATGAGGAACGGCGTGACGATGGAGGACTACCTTCGCAAGATGGACCGCGCCGGCATCGAGCGCTCGCTGCTGATCGCGGTGCGCGCCGGCGACTTGGGCGTGCGCGGTTCGTTCGAGATCCCGTACGAAAAAGTCGCCGCCTGGTGCGACAAGTACCCCGACCGCTTCTCCGGCCTGGCCGGCATCGACATCCACCGCGGCATGCAGGGCCTGCGCGACCTCGAGCACGCGGTGAAGGAGATGGGCTTCGTCGGCGCCCACGTGTACCCGCACTGGTTCAGGCTGGCGCCGAACGAGGCGCTCTACTACCCGTACTACGCCAAGTGCTGCGAGCTCGACGTGCCGATCATGATGCAGGTCGGGCAAAACCTGATCTACCAGAAGGAGGTGCGCCTGCCGAGCGTCGCCCGGCCGATACTGCTCGACCAGATCGCGATCGACTTTCCTGAGCTGCGGCTTCTCGGCATCCACGTCGGCGTGCCATGGACCGACGAGATGATCGCGATGGCGTGGAAGCACGAGAACGTCTACATCGGCATCGACGCCTACGCGCCGAAGTACCTGCCGAAGTCGCTCGTCCACTACATGAACAGCTACGGCGCGGGCAAGGTGCTGTTCGGCACCGACTGGCCGGTGATCGACCCGGAGCGCGCCGTCGCCGAGATGATCGCGCACGAGTTGAAGCCCGAGGCGATGCGCAAGATCATGCGCGACACCGCCGTCAAGGTGTTCAAGTTGTGACGGCACACCGTCCAGCCCCGACCTTGCCCATCGGCTTTCAGCACCTGACCGTCTCGGCGGGCATCCGCGCCGCGGCGACACGGCTGCCCGAGAAGACCGCGCTGATCTGCGGCGAGCGCAGCCGCAGTTACCGCGAACTGGTCGAATCGATCAACCGGGTCGGCAACGCCGTCGTCGCGCTCGGCTTGCAGCCCGGGCAGAACGCCGCGATCATCGCGCCCAACTGCCTCGAGTACATCGAGATCGTCTGCGGCGTCTCCGACATCGGTGCGGCCCTCGCGACGCCGAACCCGAAGCTCGCGCCGCGCGAGCTCGCCGACATCTGCAACGACGCCGAGGCGCGCATCCTTTTCGTCCACCCCGATTGCGAGGCGAGCGTCGACCGCGCGCGGCTCGCGACCGTCGAGCGGGTGGTCGTCCTCGGCGCGCCGTACGAGGCGCTGCTGGCCAACGCCTCGGCGCGCCCGGTTCCGGCCGTCGTCGCCGAGTGGGCGACGTTTTCGATCCCCTACACCTCGGGCACGACCGGCAAGCCGAAGGGCGTGATGCTGCCGCACCGCTCGCGCACGCTCGCCTTTCTCGGCTACGCGGTCGAGTACGGCATCTACTCGCCCGACGACCACTTCCTCGCGATCTCGCCGATGTGCCACGGCGCGGGCCTGGCCTACGCGATGGCGGCGGTCTTCGTCGGCGGCACGACCGAGATCATGGCGAAGTTCGACGCCGAGGCGGTGCTGCGCGCGCTGCACTCACGGCGCGTCACCGGCATCTTCACCGTGCCGACGCACCACCAGGCGTTCTTCAGCCTCGAGCCGACCCTCCTCGACCGCCTGCGCGGCCATGCGCTGCGCGGCATTGTCTGCAACGCGGCACCGCTGCCGGATGCGACCAAGGAACGAATCGTCGACTACTTCGGCGCCGGCCTGCTGCACGAGACCTACGGCTCGACCGAGGCGGGCGTCGTCAGCAACCTGCGGCCGCGCGACCAGTTGCGCAAGTCGCGCTGCGTCGGCCTGCCGTTTTTCGGCAACGAGGTGCGCTTGCTCGACCCGGCCGGCCGGGAGGTCGCGGCCGGCGAGGTCGGCGAACTGCACAGCTTCTCGGCGACCTTTTTCAGCGGCTACTGGGGCAACGAGGCGGCGACGCGCGAGGCCTTCAGCGACGGCTGGGTCAGCGTCGGCGACATGGCCCGCCGCGACGACGAGGGCTTCCTCTACATCGTCGACCGAAAGAAGGACATGGTCATCACCGGCGGCCTGAACATCTACCCGCGCGAGATCGAGATCGTCTTCGACGCGCACCCTTCGGTGCTCGAGAGCGCGGTGATCGGCGTGCCCGATTCGCGGTGGGGCGAGCGGCTCGTCGGCTACGTGGTCGCGCGGGCCGGTGGGCTCGACACCGAGGCGCTCCTCGCCGATGTGCGCTCGCAGCTCGCCCCTTACAAGACGCCCAAGGTGATCGAGGTCGTCGACGCGCTGCCGCGCAACGCCAACGGCAAGGTGCTGAAGAACGTGCTGCGCGAACGCCACGCGGGCAACCGTACGCCGGCGGGGTTCAGCGCGCAGCCCAAGGGGTAGACTCAGCAGTCAAACCCCTGTCATCCCGATTGCAGGCCAACCCGATGCGCAGAGCCATTGCCACCGTTTCCATGAGCGGCACTTTGCGCGCCAAGCTCGAGGCGATCGCCGCGGCACGCTTCGACGCGATCGAGCTGTTCGAAGCCGATTTCATCAACTTCAGCGGCGGCGCGAACGAGTTGCGCCGCATCGCCGATGACCTCGGCCTCGGCATCGACCTGTACCAGCCGTTTCGCGATTTCGAGGGCATGCCCGAGACGCAGTTCCGGCGCAATCTCGATCGGGCGGAGCGCAAGTTCGACCTGATGCAGACGCTGGGCGCGCCGTTGATGCTCGTCTGCTCCAACACCTCGCAGCTGGCCTTGCCCGAACCCGAGCGCGCTGCGGCACAACTTCATGAGCTGGCGCAACGGGCGGCGCGTCGCAACCTGCGCATCGGCTTCGAGGCACTGGCCTGGGGGCGCTGGGTCAAGTTCTACCGCGAAGCCTGGGCGATCGTCGAGCGTGCGGCGCATCCGCACCTCGGGCTGATTCTCGACAGCTTCCACACGCTGTCGCTCGCTGACGACCCCGGCGGCATCGCCTCGATCCCCGGCGAGAAGATCTTCTTCCTGCAGATGGCCGATGCGCCGCTGCTGTCGATGGATGTGCTGCAGTGGGCCCGGCACCACCGCAACTTTCCCGGCCAGGGGCAGTTCGACTGCGAGAACTTCCTCGAACAGACGCTGCGCGCCGGCTATACCGGCACCCTCTCGCTCGAGATCTTCAACGATGTGTTCCGGGCGACGCCCAACCGTCGCACGGCACTCGATGCGATGCGCTCGCTGCTGTACCTCGAGAGCCGGGTTCGCGCCCGACTCGAACGCGCGAGCGAAGCGCGGCAGCCGGCGGTGGCCGGTCCGTCGTCGGCGGCCGTGACGGCGAGCGCCGCACTGGGGCATACGGCGCTCTTCGTGCCACCGGACGAAGCGTCGCTTGCCGGCTTCGCGTTTCTCGAATTCTGCGTCGACGACGCGGGCGCCAATGCGCTCGGGCGCTGCTTCGAGTGCTTCGGCTTCAGGCGCTTCGGACGACACCGGAGCAAGGCGGTCAGCCTTTACCGCCAAGGGGCGATCCACCTCGTCTTGAACGCGCAGCCAGCCGCCGATGCGCGCTCGCGCTTCGAGGAGCAGGGCCCGGGCGTGTGTGCGATCGGCCTGGCGACAGCCGAACCATCGAGGGCGGCGAACCGGGCCGCCGCCTTGTTGTCCGCCCGCTGCGACAGTCCGCGCGGTGCCGACGAACTCGAGCTGCCGGCGATCGTCGCGCCCGGCGGCACGATCATCCAGTTCGTATCGACTGCCCAGCAGGTCGAGTCCGACTTCGTTGCCGATGGCGCACCACCGTCAGAGCCGAATCCGCCCTGCGGCCTGGGGGCGATCGACCACATCGCGGTCGGCCTCGCGACCGAACAGTTCGACACCTGGACCTTGTTCAGCCGGGCTGTCCTTGGCCTGACGCCAGGGGAGAGTCTGGAGCTCGCCGACCCTTTCGGCCTGATACGAAGCTGCGGTGTCGCCAACCCGGAACGCACGTTGCGCTTCGTTCTGAACGTGTCGCTAGGCCAGCGCACCCAGACCGCCCGCCAGCTGACCGCCGCCGGCCCGGCCGGTGCCAACGTGCACCACATCGCCTTCAGCTGCGACGACATTTTCGCCAGCATGGCGCAACTCCGCGCCAACGGAGCGCGTTTCGTGTCGATCTCCGCCAACTATTACGACGACCTGATCGCCCGGCTCGACCTGGACGAAGCGCTGGTCCGCCGGATGCAGGCGCTCGACATCCTGTTCGATGCGGCGCCGGGCGGGGGTGGGGGGCGCTATTTCCATGCCTATTCGGAGCGATTCGCCGATCGATTCTTCTTCGAAGTCGTTCAGCGCGCGGCCTACGACGGCTATGGTGCGGTCAACGCACCGGCGCGGATGGCGTCGCAGGAAGAGGTCGGTGCCTGAGAGAAGTCGCGCGCCCGCCCGGCCGCGGGAATCGTCCGGTTCCCGAAACCCGCGTCACCTCACGAGTGGCCGCACCGTGGTGAAGCCGCCGTCGACCGCGATCACCTGCCCGGTGATGCGCGCAGCGCCGTCGGAGAGCAACCATGCCATGGCGTCGGCGACTTGCGCAGCGGTCTGCACGCCGCCCAGCGGGTACTGCTTGCCGGCACCTTCACGCATTGCCTCGACCCGCAGCATGCTGGCCGTCATCGGCGTCTCGGTCATGCCCGGTGCAACGGCATTGACCCGCAATCTCAGCGGCGCGTAGGTGGCGGCCGCACTGCGGACCAGCGCCTCGACACCGCCCTTCGCCGCCGCGATCGCCTCGTGGTTGGCGACGCCGATTCGCGCCACGACGCTAGAGGCGAACACGGCCGCTCCGCCGATGCCATCGATGCGACCACTGCCGCTGACGGGGCTCCCACTGCCGCCGCCATCGCCACCCGCTCGCATCGCCTCGATCCACGCTTGCAGCATGTAGACGGCGCTGTCGAGGTTGACGCGCATGAGCTCGCGGTACTGCAAGGCCGTGGTGCGGTGCAAGGGGGCGATCAACGTGCTGCCGACGCAGTGCGCCAGCCATGTCGGCGTGGCACCGAGTTCGGTCCGGCAGGCGGCGATGGCCGCCGCTGCGCCCTCGGGCGTGGTGGTGTCGAAAGCGAGATGTGCATCTGCCGAGACGGTGCCGAGCGTCGCGGCGTCGCGCCCGACGGCGGCGACACGGTGGCCGGCGCTGCGCAGTCGCGCCACCAGCTCGGCGCCGATGCCGCCGCGGGCGCCCGTCACCAGGGCCACGCGTGTTCCAACTTCGTTCATGGATCGTTCCTGATCGTGCCACCCGGCTCGGGCTGCGTGTCACCGGCTTGCGCTGCCGGCAGCGGGGCCGCTGCGGACGACGTGGCACGCGCTGACCGGCGACAGGCGTCGGAGCAGAACTTGACCTCGACCCAGTTCTTCGCCCAGCTTTTGCGCCAGCTCATCGTCCGCCCGCAGCCGACGCAGGGCTTGCTCGGCAGCGACGCCTTGTTGCCCTTGAAAGATGTGCCGCCCGGGCTCACAGCGTCTGCCTTCGTGCTGCCGGCGCCAGATCGATGCGGCGGGTCATTGCGGCGGGTCAATGCGGCTGGTCGGCCAGCCCGGGCTCGAGACGGTAAGCGTGGCCGGGCGAGGGCGATCGGGACGGCAGAGGTGACCGGGTCGGCGCCTGCACGGGTGTCGGGATCGGCTTCGGCACGACGATCTCGATCGGCACGTCGCCGTCGCGGCCCTGCGCTTCGGCAGCGTCCAGCGAGGCAGCGACGCAGTCGGCGAGTTCATCGCCCGAGCACCACGCGGCCTGGACCGAGCCATCGCCGAAAGCGTCGCCGCACACACCGAGCCCGAGTTCGGCGTCCCACCAGCAATCCTGGCCGCCGGCCGCGGCTTGCACGACGCGCGAATGCCGCCAGCGGTGCGCCTGGGCATGCGAAAAGCCGTCGGGCAGGCGGCAGGGCAAGAGCCTGGCCAGCGCCGCACTCAGCACCGAGCAGACCGACGCCGGGTCGTCCTC
>CAXTDH010000022.1:0-14778 GCA_964242405.1 uncultured Rhizobacter sp.
CGGTGCCCCGATCGAATAGGCTTCAGGTGGATTACGAGAATGCCCTCGCACCGCGAAGAGCGGCTGAAAGCGCGGGGACAGGCAATCCGGGCACACCCGGCGGTGCGCCGACAGGAAGACCTCCGGCGTCGTCTCGACCTTGATGTGCTTTCCGGGAGGGGTGCAATCCGCGCAATGGAACGCATACCAGAAGGTCTGCCGAGTCATTTAATGGTCGATCGTGGCGCCTTCACCGATGCGTCATCCGCGGCATCAATTCCTATTTCGTGATCGACGATATATGCATCCGACAAGTCCAACTTGGCGTTTCCCCTCGCACGAACCGCCGTTCTTGGCACACGTGTCAGTTGCGGGGGAAACGTCAGCGGTGAGGGCTCGGGTCGCACAGTTGCGCGCTTGGCGAGCCAGCAACCGGAAAGGAACGATACGACAGCCACGAGCACAAATACCGCACCAAGGTATGCAATGGGAGCGCTCACTAGCCAAGCTGCGGCCGCAGATGCGAACGGGGCTCCCCACAGGACTGCCTGCGCTGCCGTCGGCAGTGCACCGATCAGTTTGAGCCAGTCGCCGAATTTGCCAATAACGGTGCTTGCCATGACGACGATTGTGACCCGCTTTGTCTTGACGTTCAGGACGAAGCGCTCCATGACGGCGTTGTCCCAGCAGCCGACCTTGCGGCTTATCCTGCGAACTCCGCCGTGGCGAAGTGGCGCGTCAGCAGCGCCTAGTGAGTGCACTGGCTGCCCTGGTCTGAATGAACGGTCACTGCCGGCGGCCACGCGCCAGCGCGCGCTGGTCGCGGAACCCTCGACGCCGGCATCTCTATTGTGCAACGGCTACTGGGTCGAAGGCGCCAGTCCCAGACGCGCAACTTACGCCGCCTCGCCGGAGTTCAGCGACCGCATCGCCCTCATAGCTGTCGCGCGGACAAGCAAGGTGAGCAGTGCTGAGGGACAGCTTGTTGGCAGTCAGGGTGAACTCGACTGCCGCCGGCGACCGACAGCAACCGCTGCAGAGCGGTCGTTGAGACGCTGACTCTAAGCCATCGCTATGGTTCGACTGCCCACGATGACCCGCCAGCGCACAATCGCGACGGCCGATACCTGACCCCAGCATGCCCTCCGCCCGCCGCACCCTGTGCCTGGCTGCCCTCGCCTCCGCCCTCCCGTGGCCGGCCTCCGCCGGCTTCAACTTCTGGGCCAGTGAATACACCGCCAGCCAGGCGGACTTGCAGGCCATGATCGCCAAGCAATTTCCCCGATCACAGCGCTACGCCGAGTTCGTCCGCGTGACCTTGAGCGACCCGCAACTCGGCTTGAATCCGGCCGACAACCGCGCGGCCGTCACGGCCCGCGTCTCCATCGCCAGCCCGTTCCTGCGCGCCGGCTCGGTCGATGGCACCGTGTCGCTCAGCAGTGCGCTGCGCTACGACGTCGCGGCGCGCGCTTTGCGCCTGGAGCACCCCAAAGCCGAGCGCCTGGAACTGCAAGGTGTCAGCGGTGCCGACGCCGCGCGGCTGCAGCAGATCGGCGGCCTGATCGCGCAAGAGCTGCTGCAGGGCCAAGTGCTTCGCACCTTCACGGCCGACGAGCTGCGTTTCGGCCCCAAGACCTATGAAATCGGCGATATCACCGTGTTGGACGACGGCATCAAGGTCCAGCTCAAATAAGCGGCCCGGCCGAGGACGCGCCGCCGCTCAGTGATTGCTCGTGTCGACGCCGTGATCCGGCCCGGTCACCGGCACCGGCGTGCGATCGACCGCAGGGGCGCTGGCCGGGCGAATGGCCGGCCAGTCGCCGGCGCCAGCCGTCGTCGTCGGCAGCGGCTCGCTCGAAGGCGCCGATGCCGAACCGGCCGAACCGAGGTTCAACACCACCGCAGCCGGCCCGCCGGCTGGCCCGAGCAGGGCGCTGGTCGGCTTTACGGACTGCAGCACGACCGCGCCGACGACCACCTCACCGACCCGATAAGCCCTCGAGGGCAAGCCATCGACCGAAATCAGCGCCTCGGCTCCCCGCTCCCGGGCAGGGGCGGACGGAAGGCTGACCCGAAGCAATCGGAAGCGCGAACCGGGCGTCGCATCCGCGGCCGAACCGGGCGCCATCGGCGAAACCGCTCGGCCGGTCACCGATTGCGGTTCCACCGGCGGGCTTGCAGCGGGACGGGCGATCACCACCAATCCTTGTGGGGGCGCCGCCGGCCCGCGCCAAGCCCATCCGGCAACCGCGAACGCCGCAATCGCCGCCACCGCCCAAACCCACCCGCGTCGTGCCATCCGCGAATTATGCGCAGCGGCGCCCTGCACCTCGAAGGCTGTTTCGAATTCAAGCGCATGGCCTGATTCCTGCAATCCGATGGCGGTACGCCGGCAAGGCTTCGGTATTGCAAGCCGGTACCGACCAACCGGAGACGAGTGGAGTCTTGATGAAGTATGCAAAAGCGTTGATGGCCTCAGCCGTGGGACTCGCCATGCACAGTGTCGGGGCGCAAACCCCCAACCGTTTCGACTTGCTCGAGTCGGATGTGCCGAAGATTCAATCGGCATTGCAGTCGCGCCTGATGTCCTCCGAGGATCTGGTGACGATGTACCTGACGCGCATCGCCACCTTCGACCGGGCCGGGCCGAAGCTGAACGCTTTTCTCTATCTGAACCCACAAGCGGCCGCGCAGGCCCGGGCGCTCGACCTGATTCGCCAGCAACCCGGCTACGTGCCGCGGCCGCTAGAAGGCGTGCCGGTGGCGCTCAAGGACATCGTCAACACCGCCGACATGCCGACCACCGGCGGCGCGGTCGCCCTCGCCGGCACCTACCCGGTCAGGGACGCGTTCATCACGCGCAAGCTGCGGGACGCCGGCGCCGTGATCCTCGGCAAGCTGACCCTGACCGAATTCGCCAACTACGTGACCAACGGCATGCCGGGCGGCTACAGCTCGCTCAGCGGCTTCGGCTTCAACCCGTACGACCTGCGGCTGGCCGCCGACGCGAACGGCGTGCCGATCGACGGCCGGCCGCTGCTGAGCCCGAGCGGCTCGAGCTCGGGCTCGGGCATCGCCACCACCGCCAATCTCGCGGCGCTGACGATCGGCACGGAAACCTCCGGTTCGATCCTGAGCCCGTCGAACGCCAACGGCATCGTCGGCATCAAGCCGACGGTCGGGCTGGTCAGCCGCGAAGGCATCATCCCAATCACCGCCGACCAGGACACCGCCGGGCCGATGACCAAGAGCGTCACCGACGCGGCGCTGATGCTCGGCGTGATCGCCGGTTACGACCCCGCCGACCCGGCCACGCAGGCCTGCCTGGCGCCCGGCAACTGCTACAGCGACTACACGCCATTCCTGCAGCCCGGCGCGCTGGCCGGTGCCCGACTCGCGGTGCCGCCGTTTCCGGCCAATCGCACCGCGTTGATGGAAGCGGCGATCACGGCTATGCAGTCCGCCGGCGCCACGGTGGTGCGCATTCCGGCATTGGCCGGCATAACGGCACCGGGCATCCTCAATTACGGCCAGAAGCGGGACGTGAATGCCTATCTGGCGACCCGCCCTTCCACACAGCCGATCCACACGCTCGCTGACCTGATTGCCTTCAACAATGCGAACGCTGCAGTCGCACTCAAATACGGGCAAGTTCAATTCATCGCGTCCAATGCGCTCGACATCAGCCCGGGCAGCGCCGACACCGCCACTTATATTGCAAATCGAGACGCCGGTTATCAGCAGTCGCGGGCCATCATCGACGGCGCTCTCAACGGGCCGGACGGCATCCGCGGCACGGCCGATGATTTCGATGCGATCGTCTACTCCGGCAGTGGCAGCGCCGGCACCTGGGCGCGGGCCGGCTACCCGTCGATCGTGGTGCCGCTCGGCATGGCCGATTCGAACGGCGTGATGGTTCCGAGCGGCATCTCGTTCGCCGGCCGGGCCTTCGGCGAGCCGCGGCTGATCGCATTGGCCTATGCCTTCGAGAAGATCAACGGGGCCCGTGTGCCGCCGAGCTCGACGCCCGCGCTCGCCTCCGACACCGTGCTGCGCGGCGACGTCAACCGCGACGGTGTCGTCAATGCGGTCGACGTGGGCCTCATCAAGGCGCGCGTCGGCCAGGCGGCGACGGGCCCTTACGACCGGGCCGACATGAACGGCGACGGGCTGGTCACGAAGAGCGACGTCGATCTGGCCGGCCAACTCTGCGGCTCCGCCCGTGGCTGCCGCTGATCTGCTCCGACCCTCGTCATTCAACCCAAGGACTCCGCCATGTTCGCTCGCCTTCGCCACACGGTCGCCACGGCCGCTGCATTCGCCGCGATATCGCTCCACGGAATCGCTGCCGCCGACGTGATGTTCTCCGGTTCGGGCACCTGGGCCGCCGACGCCCCGTTCACGATTCTCAGTGCCCCGAACGCGACCTGGTCGTTCGCCTTCACGCTGCCCAGCACCCTCGGCAGCAGCACGACATCGGCCATCAGCAAGTTCTCGTACCAATTGGCCGGCGTGTCGTTCACCACGCCGCCGAGCGCGATCACGTTCTACAGCGCTGCCGACGGCGGCCTGTTCGACATCGCCTTCGGCGGCTCGTCGCCGTCGTTGAGCCTCTACGGCGACCCGGTGCTCTCAGGCGGCGCCCTGCTGCCCGGCAATTACGCCGCTTTTGCCGGCATCAGCAGCGGCCAGTCCGTCGGCGCCGGGAACATCGCGGTCGTCGCGGTGACAGCCCCGGTGCCAGAGCCGGCGACATGGGCCCTTTGCGCACTCGGGCTCGCGGGCATCGCCGCACTGGGGCGTGCCCGCAACTTCCGCGCGGTCTCGACAACGCCAGCGGCTTGAGCTGACCGCGGCCCGGCCGTCGCGGGGGGCACCGCAGACCGGCGTCAACCTTCTTGCAGCTCGCTCAGCCAGCCGGCGACGGCGATCGTCGTCCGGTCCTGCAGGAACGGGCCGATCACCTGCGCACCGATCGGCAGCCCTTGCGGCGTGCGACCGATCGGCGCCGATGTCGCCGGCAGATTGGCGAAGGTCGCGACCCCCGGCCAGGCGATCTGCGCACCGTAGGGCGTGGCCTCGCCATCGATGGTCAGCGTCGAGCTCACCATGTCCGGCGAATCGACATGCGGGTAGGCGACGGTGCCGAATGCAGGCGCGACGACGGCGTCGAAGCGCTCGAACAAGGCCTGCCAGCGGCGCCGCAACTGCAGTTGCCTGTCCAGCAATGCGAACCATTCATGCGCCGAAATCACCTGCTGCACATGGGGCACGCCGCGCGTCATGATCGCCGTGAGCATGGCCAGGTAGTCCTCGTGCGCCGCGCTCAGGTCGGGCAGCAGCGCGCTCTCGCGGGCGACGTGCGCGCCGGCGCGTGACGCGAGGCCGCAGAGGCGCTCGAGCGCGCTGCGGATGAGCATGTCGGTGCGCCCCCGCGGGTGGCTGTCGAGCACGAGCAGCCGGCAGTCGGCGAGGCGCTGCACCCGTGGTGCCGGCAGCTCCGCACGCCAGCCGACGCTGTCGATGGCATCGGCGCCGGCCAGCACGCCGAGTGCGAGCTCGAGATCGACGACGTTGCGCGCCAGGGGCCCGACCACGGCCAACTCGACCGCGGCGCCGTCGGTGCCGGGGAAGTTGTGGCCCCGCGTCGGCACGAGCCCGTAGCTCGGCTTCAGGCCGAACACGCCGCAGAAGGCGGCCGGGATGCGGATCGAGCCGCCGATGTCGGAGCCGCATTCGAGCGCGACCATGCCGGATGCGACCGCCGCCGCCGCGCCGCCCGACGAACCACCGGGGCTGCGCGCGGCATCGTGCGGGTTGACCGTTCGACCGTGGATCGGGTTGGCGCTCTGCCAGTCGGCGAGCGAGGGTGGCACGTTGGTCTTGCCGAGGATGACGGCGCCCGCGGCCTTCAGCCGCGCGACGACGACGGCGTCCTGCTGGGGCCGGAAGTCACGAAACATCGGCAGCCCCCAGGTGGTCGGCAGGCCCGCCACGTCGAGCGACTCCTTGACCGTCATCGGCAGGCCGAGCAGCGGCAGACGCTCGCCTTGCGCGAGCTGATGGTCCCGCATGTCGGCCTGCGCGCGGGACCGTTCGAAGTCGCGCACCACGACGGCGTTGATCGCGCCGTCGAGGCGTTCGATGCGCGCGATCGCGTCGTCGCAGGCTTCGCGTGCGCTCAGCCGACCTGCTGCCATCGCGGCGACCACGGCATGAGCGGATGCGCTGGTCAGATGGGCTTCAGAGGGTTGTGGCACTCGACCTCCCGGCTTGGAGCAAACTCCGTCGATTCTGCCGCATCAATCCCAGGAGACAACATGCACCAGCCCGTCCTATCGCTGCGCCGTGGCGCAGCCGCCCTCACCGTCGCCACCCTGCTCGCAGCGACCGGCTGCGCCGACATGAGCGAACGTCAACGCGGCACGGCCACGGGTGCTGCCGGCGGCGCGGCCGCGGGTGCCGTGCTGGGGGCGGTCACCGGCGGGCGGGCCGGCACGGGCGCACTGATCGGCGGCGCGCTCGGCGCCATCGGCGGCAATTTGTGGTCCAAGCGCCAGGAAGACCGCCGTGCGGCGCTCGAGGCGGAAACGCGCGGCACCGGCGTGGAGGTGTCGCGCACGGCTGACAACCAGCTCAAGGTCAACATCCCGAGCGACATTTCCTTCGACACCGGCAGCGCCATCGTCAAGCCGTCGATGCGCGGCGTGCTCGATCCGTTTGCCGCCAGCGTGCACAACGACCCGACCGTCTTGATCACCGTCGTCGGCCACACCGACAGCACCGGCAGCGACGCGGTCAACCAGCCGCTCTCGGTGCAGCGCGCCAACAGCGTGCGCGACTACCTGGTCGACCACGGCGTGAGCGCGGGGCGGATCTCGACCGCCGGCCGCGGCGAGCAGCAACCGATTGCCGAGAACACCACCGATGCCGGCCGGGCAAAGAACCGGCGCGTCGAGATCCTGTTGCGCGAACCCGAGGCTCGTGCGGCCGGTTGATTCAAGACACGGCGAAAGGCCGGAGAGTCGGCGCGGCACGCCGGGCGCCGGGCGCACCGGCGCACGCTGATAGGTCGCTTGACGGTTTGCAGAAACATCGATCGGCTCGAATGGCATGGCGACACCGGGTCACGTAACATGACCCGATGTGAAACGAGATCCTTACAAACAGGTGTCGGAGCCCTGCGGATAACCTTTGCTTCGAACACAGGTTGAGAGCTTGTTTTGCAATGCCAAGCCGTTCGGCTCACCGGAATAAAGCGCCATGCAGGCAGTCGTTACCATACTGAGGCGCACGAGACATTCGGTCCGTTGCTGCTGCCTGGACAATGCTTCAAGGCGTGCCTCGACGCTGTCCAGCCGCACGCTGTTCAGCGATGAAGAGAGCGGCGGCTCTTGCCCCTTTGGCATCGTTCCGCAACCGCACAGCCCGAGCGAGATTGCAGCAACGGCGCTACCAATCCGAAACGCGAGCACGCTCATGACCCTCTGGTTTTTACGAATCCGGGGTCCAGGATTGCAACTTCCGCGGAGAAGCCGCCAGTCCACATGCACTCGTTGAGACTCTGGGTCATCTTGACCACATCTTCAATTGCTGAACGACTGGCCTGCCGCTGACATTGCGCGAATGCTTCGGCCAAGGCGCTTGCCCTGCCCTCCGCAGTTGCAAGGAACCTTGTTTTGAGCCGCTCAATGCAAGCTACTTCCTGCTCCCCCAAGTCGCAAGTAAAGGTCAGGGCGCCGTTCGCGTCTTGGCTGAAGCCGAATCTGTCGACGCTGGTTTTCGCCGCCGCAAAGGCCAGTCGTTCCGCCGTTTCCTTGTCTATCGGCACTGACGCTACGGGTGTCGCTGCGGGGCTCGTCTCGGCTCGACCTGCCTTCGACCCAGGCAACGCTTCGGCATGGGCGGGTGAAGATACGGCAGCAGCAGCCCGCTCAAATAGAAGAAGTCCAGCGCTTACCGCTACGTCGGCGATGACGCGCTGGACCTTATCGTTCGTCAGGACCAGGACGGTGGCCTGTCCAGCGCTTTGCGGACTGCAACCCGAACTGGTGATGCCGACCAAGCCGATCGTCGCAAAAGCAATGAAACGCCTAAGCTCCATGACACTTCCTTAAGTGCGTTCGGGTCTCGGGCGGCAAACGCGTCCAACCCGGTGACAATTGTCCGGGAGGACTTGCAGATTGCACATCCCTAACAACGCGCGTCACGGCGCCTGCTACGGCGTGCACTCAAGACCTCGTGACTCGCCGCTGTCACACCGGTTATTTGCCGGTGATATTGGCGGCGTAGAAGGCCAGGATGTCGAGATCCCCGACCGGCACCTGGCTCAACGCCTCGGTCATCGCCCGCGTGTAACCAGGGCGCTCGCCCGACTTGAAGTCGTGCAAGGTCTGGCGCAGATACTCCTCCTTCTGGCCGCCGATCCGCGGCACCTGCTGCCCGCCGGCCAGGTCGGCGCCGTGGCAATAGGTGCACTTGTGCTGATCGGCCAGCGCCTTGGCCTGGGTCATGCGGGCTGTGTCGGGCAGGGCCGCCGGCGCCGGTGCCGGCACGGCCGGCAGCGTGCCAATGTAGTCGGAGTAACCTTTCAGGTCGGCATCCTTCATCGGCTTGGCCATCGCGACCATGGCTTCGTTCTTGCGCCGACCTTCACGAAACAGGAACAGCTGGGTGATCGCGTAGAGCGATGAATTGCCGGCGATCACCGGCACGCCCGGCATGTCGCTGCGGCCGTTGGCGCCATGACAGGCGGCGCAGACCGTCTTGAACTGCTCCCCGTAGTCGACCCCGGCTGCCGGTTTTTTGGCCTGCGCGAAGGCCGGCGCGACAGCTACAGCGAGCGAGCACAGCGCGAATCCGCCCGCAATCGATCGCCAGGCCATCGCGCTATTTCCCGGCATAGCTGATGCGGTAGATCGCCCCTGCGTGGTCATCGCTGACCAGCATCGATCCGTCTTTCAGAATCAGGAAGTCGACCGGCCGGCCCAGGTACTGGTTGTCCTCGATGAAGCCGGTCATGAAGGGCTCGACCTTGGCAGTGCCGTCCTTTTGCGGATAGGCGACGTAGACGCCGTTCCACTTCTTGGTGCGGTTCCAAGGCCCGTGGACGGCGATGAACGCCGCACCCTGGTACTTCGCCGGGAACTGGTGGCCGGTGTAGAACTTCAGGCCGAGGGCACCCGCGTGCGGCCCGAGCAACGCGGCCGGCTTTTGAAACTCATCGCACGAGCGGCCCCACCCGAACTCGGGGTCGGGAATGCTGCCCTGGTGGCAGAACGGATAGCCGAAGTTCGCGCCGACCTTCGTCAGATGGTTCAGCTTGTCCTGGGGGACTTCTTCACTGAGCCAATCGCGCGAATTCTCGCTGAACCACAAGTCGCCGCTCTTCGGATCGAAGTCGAAGCCGACGGTATTGCGCACGCCCTGGGCCACGGTTTCGACATTGGAGCCGTCGAAGTTCATGCGGTAGATCTTCGCCCACTCGCCCGGATCACAGATGTTGCAGGGCGCGCCGACGTTGTAGTAGAGCTTGTCACCCTTGATGCGCAGGAACTTCCAGCTGTGGTCGCTGCCGCCGGGCAGCTTGTCGGTCAGCACGGCGGTCGGTTCGCCCAACGGGGCACCGAGTTTGTCGTCGACGTTGTCCCAGCGGACTATTCGCTTGTGCGTCGCGAAAAAGAGCGAGCCCTTGCTGTACTCGATGCCGGTCGCCTGTTCGGTCTTGTCGATGATGACCGTCGGCGCGCGGTTGCCGTCGGTCGCCTTCTCGGGCAGCGCGTAGACCTTGTTGCCGACGAACAGGGTGCTGACGATGACGGTGCCGGGCGGCCCCTGGCGCAGCTCGCGCGCATCGAGCACGCCGGAGGCCCAGGTCTCGACCTTGAAGCCCGGCGGCAGCTTCAACTTCTTGGTGGGCAGCTGGTCGGCTGCCGTCGGAATCGGGAAAGCCGGGACCGGCGCCATCTTCATCGCGGTATCGGTCTTCGGCCGGCCCTTGGCCCAGCCCGGCTCGGCGTCTTCGGCCGACACGGCCATGGCCGAGAGCAGCAGCGGCAATGCGACCACTGCGGAGATCAAGCGAACCTTGTTCATCGACTTCCTTCCTTGTTTGATGTATCAATGCTGACCGAGCCGTTGGATTCGCCGGACTCGAATCGGGCCGCCCGTTTGCCGTCGCCTGCGAGCCAAACGACTCCGTGGCTCAACTCTATTTCTTTCCTGTCCGCACTCGTCGATTGAATTCGATTCAAAGGCAAAGCGCCAACCTGCGGCAAACCGGCAGTGCCGACTCCAGCCAGCCCAGTATTGACGCTACCGCGGATAAGCTGCTTCACCACTAGGCAGGAACCCGAGTGCGGCCGAACCCGGCGACAGGCCGGTTCGCTACTCGAACATGTCGGGCTGGGTCGTCGCGAGCTGGTCGTAGATCGTCTGGAAGTGCAGCCAGCCGATGTACTCGCTGCCGACGTGCTCGCGGCTGTAGCGCGAGCGCTCCGGCGACACCAGCTTCGGCACCAGGCCGGTCGCCTCGACGAGGAGTTGCTGCTGGCAGCAACGCTCGAGGGCGATGAACCAGAACGCGGCGGCCTCGATGCTGTGGCGGCTGGCCGTCAGCAGCCCGTGGTTCTGATGAATCGCCGCCCTGACGCCCCTGAACGCGTTCGCGACCTTGTGGCCGCCCTCGACCTCGACCGCGACCTGCCCGGCCTCGTCGCCGATCACGACATGGTCCTCGAAGAAGGCGGCGGCGTCCTGCGAGATCGGTTCGAGCTTCTTGCCGAGCGCGGCGAAGGCGGTACCGTAGAGGGTGTGCGCATGGCACATCGCGAGGATGTCCGGGTGGGCATCGTGGACGGCGGCGTGCAGCACGAAGCCGGCGCGGTTGACCGCGTATTCGCCTTCGACGACCTTGCCGTCGTGGTCGACCAGGATCAGGTTCGAGACCTTGACCTGGCTGAAGTGCACGCACATCGGGTTCGTCCAGTAGAGCTCCGGGCGCTCCGGGTCGCGGATCGTCAGATGGCCGGCGAAGCCATAGTCGAAGCCCTGCTGCGCGAACGCCCGGCAGGCGGCCACGAGGCGCTGCTTGCGGTGCTTGCGTTCGTCGGCGTAGGACGTGAACGTCGGCAGCTCCGGAAACCGCAGGCCGAGCTGGGTGGGTTGGTAGACGGAAATGCGCTTGCGGGTGTCGAGCATGGTGCCGGTCTCCGAAGGTTCGTGGCTGTCGTGGCGTGGATGATCCGCAAGCGGCGCACCGTTGACAAACGACAAGATTTCGTCGATACATGAAATAAATTCACGTGTCGCTCGACCAGCCCTCCATGCGCCGCCTACCCCCGTTTTCCGCCCTGCGGGCCTTCGAATCAGCGGCGCGCCTCGGCAGCTTCGCCGCGGCAGGCGGCGAGCTGCACCAGACGCCGTCGGCGATCAGCCATCAGGTGCGGGCCCTCGAGGCCTGGTTCGAGCAGCCGCTCTTCGTGCGCACGGTGCGAAAGGTGGTGCTGACCGCCGACGGCGAGCGCCTGCTCGGCGAACTGTCGACGGCCTTCGACCTGATCGAGGACGCCTGCACCGCCTTGCGACCGACGGCGGCACGCCCCGAGCTTTCGGTTCACTGCGCGCCGAGCTTCGCCAGCAAGTGGCTGGGGCCTCGACTGTCGCGCTTCTTCCGCGCCCATCCGACGATCACCCTGCGCCTGTCGTCGAGTGCCGAGGCGGTCGACTTCAAGTCCCATACCGACATCGACATCGACATCACCTATGGCGCGCCGCCCATCCGGGCCGGCGTCGTCGTCGAGCCGCTCGGCATCGAGCCGACGTTGCCGCTGGCGTCCCCAAGGCTCTTGGAGGGCGCGCCGCCAAGGCGGCCGACCGACCTCGCGCAGTTCACCTTCATCGACTCCCGGCTCAACCCCGTGCAGTGGGTGGACTGGTGCAAGCTCAACGGGTTGAAGCTGCCGCGCACTGCGCGCCCGTCGTTCGACCGCGGCTCGCTGGCCGTGGCCGCTGCCGCCGACGGGCTCGGCATCGCGCTGGAGACGACCCGGTTCGCGGAAGCGGAGCTGGCGCGCGGCGAGCTGATCGTGGTCGACGGGCCGGCGTTCCGGCGCATCGAGCGCGCGACCCACTTCCTGTGTTACCGGAAGAACAGCGAGGAGCGGGCCCCGATCGTCGTGTTCAAGCAGTGGCTGGCTCTGGAACTCGCCAAGGGCGGCGGCGCGGCGGTCGCTGATCACGGGTCGATGCCCCGTCACCCTCCTTGAGCACCACGGCGGGCTCGCGCCGAGGTCGCGTCGGCCGCAGCCCGGCCGCTCCCGCTAGCCGAAAACCGGAACGGCTCGTGTTCGTCGAACCCTAGGCGCTCTCACGCCCCAGGATGGCCGTAGGCGCGAGCAGCCGCCCCCACACCTGGCGCACCAGCAGCAGCAACCCGCCGGCCAAGGCGACCAGCGCCGCATGCACCAGCCAAAAATCGCGGTGCGGCATGACCTCCATGAAGCCCGCCAGCCAGCCGACGAAGCTGTTGCCCAGGAACAGGTGCAGGTAGTAGACGCCGAGCACCAGGCCGACGATCTGCCGGGGTGCCACCCGTGAGTAGAGCGCCAGGCCGATCGGCAGGATGTTGGCGAAACCAATGTCGTTGACGACGGTGTAAGCCAGCGTCCAGCCGACGCCGACCCGGCCTTGGGTGGTGTCGACGATGTGGCCGGCGATCGCCATCAGCGCCGGGCCGCCGGCAGCGATCAGCGAGCCCAGCGCGATTTTCATCAGTTCGTCCGGCTCCTGGCGGTGGGTGGACCACCAGCGCCAGAACGCCAGCGACAGCAGCATCGTGGCGGTGCTGACGAAGGCGTCGATGCCCTGCAGCCAGGTGACCGGCATCTGCCAGCCGAACATCAGCAGGTCCATGTGCTTGTCGGACCAAAGCGTGAAGCCGATGTTGAACTGCTGGTTGCCGACCACCGACAGCATCAGCACCGGCAGGATGCCCGCCAGCAGCGCCAGGCGGCCCCATTCGGCCCGGCTCATCGGCGGCCGACTGGTTTTAGCCGACCCGGCGGAACCGGCCTTCACGCGCGACGGTTCGGGCGGCAGCCAGGGGCGTGCGGCCAGATAGACGCACAGGCCGATCAGCATGCCGACGCCGGCCGCGCCGAAGCCCCAATCGAAACCCTTCTTCTCGCCCAAGGTGCCGCAGACCAGCGGCGCGGCGATGACGGCCACCTGCACCGCCAGCATGAAGATCTGGAACGCGCTGGCGTTGCGCTTGTCGCCCGGGGCGTACAGCGCGCCGACCTGCGCCGCGATGTTGCCCTTGAAGCAGCCCACGCCCGCCAACAGGCAGGCGATCGCCAGCAGGAAGCTGGCCTCGAACGCCATCAGGAAGTGGCCCAGCGCCATCAGGCTCGCGCCGAGCACGACCGTGCGGGTGCGGCCCAGAACCCGATCCGCCAGAAGGCCGCCGAACAGCGGCGTCAGGTAGACGAGGCCCGCGTACAGACCGGCGATCAGCGCCCCGAGTTGCAACGGCGTGCGCGGGCCGAGCACCTGTTCGATGGCGACCCGCACGGCGCCCAGGCCGACGACATGGCCGATGTTCTCGGGCAGAAACAGATGCTTGGTGAGGTAGAGCCCCAACAGGATCTGCATGCCGTAGTAGGAAAAGCGCTCCCACAGCTCGCAGAAGGCCAGCCAGCCGAGCCCGGCGGGATGGCCGAAGAAGGCCGCGTCGGCACGCGGGTGGGTGTTGCCGATCGGCAGGGCGATGGATGACACGGTGCGGCAGTCGAAGTCGGTGGGGAACGGCGGGATTGTCACGCGATTCCGAGGCGCGCCGAAGCCGACACCGATCGACTCGCTTCGCCCGCCGATGACCGGCATCGACGAGCCAGAATAGCGTCGCCTGGACGCCGGCAATCTGGCGTGACGACCGGGCGCCTCCACCTGGAAATCGTCCATGCCGGAAACAGCTGTCGCCGCGACCCCTGTCTGCCTCGTCTCCTCAGCCACCGCCCGGGCGCAGCTTTCTCAGACCGCATCCATCGAGCAGGGTGCCATCCGCGCAGCGCTGCTCGTCGACCGGCTCACCCGATCCGGGGCGCGGTGACGCTGCGCGTTCTGCTGCTCGGTGCCACCGGCACGATCGGGCGGGCGACCGCGACCGCGCTGCTCGCCCGTGGACACGAGGTCGTCTGCTTCGTGCGACCGGCGCCTGGCGGCGGCAAGGCCGTTGGGCAGGACGTGACCCAAGCGCTTCACCACGCCGGCGCGACGCTCCGCTTCGGCGACGTCCGCGACCGGCGCTCGCTCGAAACCCACGGTTTCTGCGGCGACCACTTCGACGCGATGATCTCCTGCCTCGCATCGCGCTCCGGGCTACCGGCCGATGCCTGGGCCATCGACCACGCGGCGCATCTGGGCGCGCTCGGCCTCGCCCGCGCTGCCGGCGTGGCGCACATGGTGCTGCTGTCGGCCATCTGCGTGCAAAAGCCGCTGCTCGCTTTCCAACAGGCGAAGCTGGCGTTCGAACGCGAGTTGATCGACTCGGGGCTGCGCTATTCGATCGTCCGGCCGACCGCCTACTTCAAGTCGCTCTGCGGGCAGGTCGAGCGCGTCCGTGCGGGACGGCCGTTCCTCGTCTTCGGCGACGGCACGCTCACGGCCTGCAAGCCGATCGCCGACGAGGACCTGGCCGACTACCTCGTCGGCTGCCTGGTCGACCCGCAGCGCTGGAACCGCATCCTGCCGATCGGCGGGCCGGGCGAGGCGATCACGCCGCGTCAGCAGGGCCAGCGC
>CAXTDH010000023.1:0-14382 GCA_964242405.1 uncultured Rhizobacter sp.
CGTGATCTGGGCAAGGTCGGCTGGCTGCCGGCTTTCGTCTACATCTCCGGCGCGGCACTGCGCCTGGCCCGGTTCAACACCAACATCGGCAGCGTCGACAAGCGGTTCTTCCAGGGCCTGCCCAGCCCAGCGGCCGCGGCGCTGGTGATGGGCCTCATCTGGGTGATGGACGATGCCGGTTTCAAGGGCGTGTCGAGCATCGGCTGGCTGACCTGGACGGCGTTTTGCATGACGCTGTTCGCCGGCCTGACGATGGTGACCAACGTGCCGTTCTACAGTTTCAAGGCGGTCGGCGGCAAGCGGACGGTGCCGTTCATCGTCATCGTCGCGATGGCGCTCGGCATCGCGCTCGTGGCGCTGCATCCGCCACGGGCGTTGTTCTTCATCTTCTGTGCGTATGGCCTGTCGGGTTACGGCGTCTACGTCTGGCGTCGGATGAAGGGCCGGCGGGTCAGCGTGATCGCGATGTCGACCGACGATCCGGACGAACAGGGCTTGCACCACTGACCGGCGACAGCATGCTACAGTCACAGCCATGAATTTCGTGTCCGCAATCCTGCTACTACTACCCGGAGAACTGCGGGTTCGCTGATCGCACACGTCGAAAAACGTTTGATCCCAACGGCCCGTTTGCACCTGCAACGGGCCGTTTTCGTTCCTGCCGCCGAAACCGCCAACCGCCCACTCACAGAAAGCCCACCATGAGCGACCAACTGATCATCTTCGACACCACCTTGCGCGACGGCGAACAGTCGCCCGGCGCTTCGATGACCAAGGACGAAAAGCTGCGCATCGCCCGGCAGCTGGAGCGCTTGAGGGTCGACGTGATCGAGGCCGGTTTCGCCGCGTCGTCGAATGGTGACTTCGAGGCCGTGCGGGCGATCGCCCAGGCGATCAAGGACAGCACCGTCTGCTCGCTCGCCCGGGCGAACGACCGCGACATCAGCCGTGCCGCCGAAGCGCTCCAGGGCGGCGCCTCGACCCGCATCCATCTGTTCCTGGCGACCAGCGCGCTGCACATGGAGAAGAAGTTGCGCATGACGCCCGACCAGGTGTTCGAGCAGGCGCGGCTCTCGACCCGGTTCGCCCGCAACCTGAGCGGCGATGTCGAGTTCTCGCCGGAGGACGGCTACCGCTCCGACCCCGATTTTCTTTGCCGCGTTCTCGAAGCGGTGATCGCCGAAGGCGCGACGACCATCAACATCCCGGATACCGTCGGCTACGCCGTGCCCGAGTTGTACGGCCAGTTCATCCTCGACCTGCGCAACCGCATCCCGAATGCCGACAAGGCGATCTGGTCGGCCCACTGTCACAACGACCTCGGCATGGCGGTCGCGAACTCGCTCGCCGGCGTGCGCATCGGCGGTGCGCGCCAGGTCGAGTGCACCATCAACGGCCTGGGCGAGCGGGCCGGCAACTGCTCGCTCGAGGAAGTGGTGATGGCAGTCAAGACACGACGCGACCATTTCGACCTCGACGTCCGCATCGACGCCACGCAAATCGTTCCGGCCTCCCGGCTGGTCGCGCAGACCACGGGCTTCGTCGTCCAGCCGAACAAGGCGGTGGTCGGTGCCAACGCCTTCGCCCATGCGTCGGGCATCCACCAGGACGGCGTTTTGAAGGCCCGCGACACCTACGAGATCATGCGGGCCGAGGATGTCGGCTGGGCGGCCAACCGAATCGTCCTCGGCAAGCTGTCGGGCCGCAACGCCTTCAAGCAGCGCTTGGGTGAACTCGGCATCGAGATGCAGTCCGAGGCCGACATCAACACCGCGTTCGCCCGGTTCAAGGAGCTCGCCGACCGCAAGAGCGACATCTTCGACGAGGACATCCTGGCGCTGGCAATGGACGAATCCGCCGGTGCGGGAGCGGAGCACTACCGGCTGCTGTCCCTGGCGCAAAGCTCGGCCATGGGCCAGCGACCACACGCCAGCGTGTCGTTCACCGCCGGCGAGGCCGTGCACGAAGCCCGGAGCGACGGAAACGGGCCGGTCGACGCGAGCCTGAAGGCAATCGAATCGTGCATCTCGTCCGGGGCCGAAATGCTGCTCTATTCGGTCAATGCCATCACCTCGGGCAGCACAGAATCGCAAGGTGAGGTGACGGTTCGGCTGCAACTCGGCGGTCGGATCGTCAATGGCGTCGGCGCCGACCCGGATATCGTCGTGGCGTCAGCCAAGGCCTACCTTTCGGCGTTGAACAAGTTGTCCAGCAAGGTGGAGCGCGTCGCCGCACAGGGTTGAGTCCTTCAGGACGCACTCGTCGCGGCCCTTCGGCGAGGCTGGGCGCGACTTTAAGAACACTGCCTAAGTTTTTGATCTTGCGCAGTATTTTTCAGTCGCCTAAACTCCGTGACAGCCGAGTGCTCGAGGGCCTGACGTGAAATCTCTGAAGTTCGTGACCACCTGCCTGCTGGCGCTCGCCGCCGCCACGTCGATCGCGCTGCCGGCCGCAGCAACCGCGGCAACCGCGACACAACACGGCAGCGCCCGCAAGCCGGCGCAGGTGCAGCGGCCGGTGGCTGCGGCGCCGGTCGTCCGGGCGCACGTCAACAAAGTGCTGACGCTGCGCACCAGCCGCACACTCGGCGCCACCCGCATCGCCGCCATCAAGGCACCGGCGCTCAAGCGAACAGCGCTGATCCGCTACGAGCCCGCCAGGCCGTCGTTCGGCGAATTGGCTGGCCTGCACAACACCGCCGACACGCTCGATCTGAAGTCGAGCGTTGCGCTGGTGCTCGACCAGGACACCAACGAGGTGCTGTTCAGCAAGAACTCGCAGGCGGTGCTGCCGATCGCATCGCTCACCAAGCTGATGACGGCGCTCGTCGTCACCGAGGCCCGGCAGCCGCTCGGTGACGTGCTGACCGTCTCCGAGGACGACGTCGACACCGAAAAATTCAGCCACTCCCGGCTGCGCGTCGGCGTCCAGCTGACGCGCGAAGAAATGCTGCACCTGGCGCTGATGTCGTCGGAAAACCGGGCCGCGCATGCGCTCGGTCGCAATTACCCGGGTGGGCTCGCGGCCTTCGTCGCCGCGATGAACAGCAAGGCGCGCGTGCTCGGCATGCTCGACACCCACTACATCGAGCCGACCGGCCTCTCGAGCAGCAACCAGTCGAGTGCGCGTGATCTCGCGATCCTGGTCAGGGCAGCGCATGAGCAGCCGCTGATCCGCGAGTTCTCGACCTCGCCGGAATACCAGGTCGAACTCGGCAACCGGACGGCGCAGTTCCACACGACCAACGCGCTGGTGCGCAATGCCTCCTGGGATATCGGGCTGCAGAAAACCGGCTACATTGCCGAGGCGGGTCGCTGCATGGTGATGCAGGTCAGGATGGCCGGCCGCAAGTTGATCCTGGTGTTTCTCGACTCGGTCGGCGCACGCTCGCGGCTCGGGGATGCGGAGCGTGTTCGCAAATGGGTGACGGCCCTGCCGGCGGTGCTGCCGGTGCACGCACTGCCGGCGACCACCGCCCCGGGCAGCACCGCTGTCCTGCTGCCGAAGGTTGCTTCCTGACGTCTTGCGCGGCGCGGCGTGTCGACCGAGGTCGGGCGTCAGCTGTCGCGATGGCCGAGCGCGGCCGAGATCTGCGCCGCGGTCGCCTTCAGGCGTTCCAGCCAGCTCTCCTCGAGCCGGTCGGCGGGCGCGGAAATCGAGAGACCGGCCACCAGCCGCCCCTGGTCATCGAGTATGCCGGCCGCCATGCAGCGCACGCCCAGCTCCAGTTCCTCGTCGTCACGGGCGGTGCCCTGCTGGTTGACCCTCGAGAGCTCGCGTTCGAGCACCGGCAATTCGGTGATGCTGTTGCGGGTGTGACCGGCCAGGCCCGTCCGGGTGGCATAGGCGCGAACTCGCTGGGCATCGTCGTGGGCCAGGAACAGCTTGCCCACCGAGGTCAGGTGCAGCGGCGCCCGGCCGCCGATCGCCCTGACCACCTGCATCCCCGAACGTTCGCTGTAGGTGCGCTCGATGTAGACGATCTCGTCTCCCTGGCGCATCGACAGGTTGACCGGCTGGTGCGTCAGCTTGTGCAGTTCCCGCATCGGCGCGAGCGCCGCCTCGCGAACGTCGAGCCGCGCCTTGACCAGGTTGCCGAGCTCGAGCAGCCGCATGCCGAGCCGGTAGGTGCCCGGCCCCGGGCGGTCGACGTAGCGCCCGATCGTGAGGTCGTTGAGAATGCGATGAGCGGTGGAAGGGTGCAGGCCGCTCTCGGCGGCGATCTGCTTCAGCGCAACCGGGTCCTGGTAGGAAGCCAACACATCCAGCAGACGAAACGCTCGTTCCAGGACCTGGATCGTCGGCTGCTTCGGTGAGTCGTTCGCCATGAACGCCATTGTGAACGAGTGCCGTTGCATTTTGTATGGCGAAATTCGTCCCTGGCGCGGGCGATGCTCCGCAGTTCTCTCAGGCGCGGCCGATCACCGGATGATCGATCGATTGGCCAGGTTTGCGAGCCGTTTTCTCGGTGGCCTGCTGATCGCTTCCCATGGAATGGCAACCGCCGCTTCGGCGCAGACGCCGCCTGCCGACGGGCGGGCGGCCGCTCCGGCCAGCCGGTCGCCGGCCTGGATTTCCGTCCCGCGTGTCGCCGGGCGGTTGACGGCTGCCCAGCTCGGCCTGGTGATCAATACGGCCGACCCCTACTCGGTGGAGGTCGGCGAGTTCTACATCAAGGCCCGCCGGCTGACGCCCGAGCAAGTGCTGCGGCTCGAGTTGCCCCTGCATGCCAGTCTGTCGGCGGACGAGTTCAGCGCTTTCGCGGCCCGGGTCACCGCGTACTTCGGATCATCGATCCAGGCGCTGGCGCTGGCCTGGACGGTGCCCTACGCCGTCAACTGCAACTCGATCACCGGCGCGCTCGCGCTCGGCTACGACGACGCGCTCTGTGCCCGGGTCTGCTCGCCTTCCCGGCTTTCGCCCTATTTCGACCGGCCCGTGACCAAGCCCTTCACCGACCTGCGCCTGCGTCCGTCGATGTTGCTGGCTGCGCGCGACGTCGCCGCCGCCAAGGCGATGATCGAACGCGGCGTGAGTGCCGATTTCAGCCTCGGCCTGCGCGGCGCGTTGCCGTCCCATGCCTGGTTCGTGAGCACCGCCGACACCGTCCGCAGCGTCCGCAGCCGCTACTTTCCGCCCCCGGGCCCGTTGCCGAGCGCCGGTGTCGACGTCCATGTGGTGCAGACAGAAGCTGTTGCGAACGCCGAGCGTGTGCTTCTCTACCAGACCGGCCGCGCCCAGGTCGACAAGCTCGACACCTTGCACTGGGTGCCAGGTGGGATCGGCGACCACCTGACCTCGTTCGGCGGCCGGCTGACGGGCGGTGCCGGCCAGATGGCGATACTCGACTGGATCGACTCCGGCGCCACGGCCAGCTACGGCACGGTGACCGAGCCGTGTGCCCATCCACAGAAGTTTCCGCATCCGCAGGTGCTGTTGCTCAATTACCTCCAGGGCACGACCGTGCTCGAGGCCTACTGGCGCAGTGTGGCCTGGCCGCAGCAGGGGGTGTTCATCGGCGAGCCGCTGGCAGCGCCGTTCGCGCGTCGTTGATCACCTCGCGGGGCATGTCGAACGCTTCGTCGCTGCCGGCCGCCCCGCGATCGTCGACTGACCTGCGGTCGCGTCGACCGACTCGCCGCCGTCGACTGCGCTCGCTGCGGCGATGCCGCTGCGCACCGCCCCTTCGAGGGTCGCCGGATAGGGGCCGTCGACATGATCGCCTGCGGCGCATAGCCCGGCGTCGATCCGCATTGCGGGACGTGCCAGCTGAGGGGTGCAACGAAAGGTGGCGCGCTTTTCGGTCACCGTGACCGGGGCGCCGAGGCGGATGCCGTCGCCGAGCAAGGACCGCGCCTGTCGCGCCACGGCGGCTTCAGTGGCCGGCCTGCCGCGTGCGACCCAGTCGGCCGCACCGCTCGCGACAAAGGCGAGCAACCCGGCCGGCCCGCCGAGTTGACCGCGGTCGAAGACGAACTGGGCGGGCGAGTCGCCGCTCTCGGGCAAGGCGAGCATCGGCTCGCGCAACCGGGCTGCATCGGTCTGGAGATAGACGGTCACGATCGGCTCGTAGCGAAGCGCTGCGGCCACGTGCGACCAGGCCGGTGCGAACGCCTGCACCAGACGGGCGCTCTCCTTGGCGGCACAGGCGAGCACCAGGTGGTCGAAGTCGACCGCCTCGGGCGCGCCGGCTCCGCGGCTGCAGCACAGACGCCAACCGCCGGTTGCGCTTCGGGCGAGTTCGACGACCCGGCAGGAAAGTCGCAACGTGGCGCCGGCCCGGGTCAGCCAGTCGGCGGCCGCGGTCGGGAAAAGACGCGACAAATCGGTCCGCGGCAGCAGCAGGTCTGCAGAACCCGGGCCGGAGAACAGCGCATCCTGGATCACCCGCAGGAAAACCTGGGCGCTCGCTTCCGCGGCGGGCGTGTTGAGGGCAGCGACGCAAAGCGGGTCGATCAGCTCCAGGCGGACGCGCGCCGGCAGCCGCTCGGTCAGGCGAGCGACCGTCCAGCGGGGGTCGCAGCGATAACCACTGGCTGCCCAACGAGTGGCGGCCGCCAGCAGGGTGAGGCGCTCGGCCCTTCGCCAGCTTCGCTGTCGCCAGACGGCGAGCGCAAAGGCCAGCGCCGGCGGGCCCGGGCCGAGGCGCAGGCCGTTGCCGTCGGGGTCGACCAGCCGCAAAGGCAGCCGCAGCAAGCAGGCGGTTGCATCGACGCCCACGGTCCGCATCAGCCGCAGCGTCTCCGTATAGGCACCGATGAGGATGTGCTGCCCGTTGTCGAGCACGGAGCCCTCGGTGGCGATCGCCCGGGCTCGGCCACCGAAGGTCGGTGCCATTTCGAACAGGGTCACCTGGTGGCCGCGAGCCACCGCCTCGATCCCGGCAGCGAGCCCGGCCCAGCCCCCGCCGACGATGCCGACCCGCCTGCTCACGCCCGTTCCGTCACCGCTGGCTGCCCGTCGTTGCCGTTGTTGCGCTTGTCGCAATCAGCGTCCGCGCCAGTTGGTCCGCATCGCAATCCAGAGTTTGCGCAGCGGCGTGAGCGAGATCCGTTGGTGCAGCACCTGGAAGCGATCGGCCTCGATTTCGCGCAGGAGGGTGCGGTAGATGTTCGCCATCATCACGCCGGGCTTTTGCATCCGTCGGTCGGCGTCGGGCAGCAAAGCGAAAGCTTCGTCGTAAGTCGCATGGGCCCGTGCAGCCTGGAAGGTCATCAGGGCGGTGAACCGCTCGCTGTAGTCGCGGTTCAGGATCTCCTGCGCCTTGACGTCGAACTGCTTCAGCTCCGAAAGCGGCAGGTAGATGCGACCACGGCGGGCGTCGTCGCCGACATCGCGGATGATGTTGGTGAGCTGCATCGCCCGGCCGAGCAGGTGCGCGTAGGCGATCGTCTCGGGGCTGGTGCGCCCGAAGATGCCGGAGGCGACCTCGCCGACGATGCCGGCCACCAGATGGCAATAGCGGGTCAGACCGGGATAGTCGAGATACCGGGATTGACCGAGGTCCATCTGGCAGCCGTCGATCACGGCGAGCAGATGGTCGGCCCGGATCTCGAAGTCGGCGGCATGCGGCATCAGCGCCTTCATCACCGGATGGGTCGGCCGGCCCGTGAAGGCGCCAGCGACCTCGCTGCGCCACCAGGCGAGCTTGGTGGCCGCGACACCGGGGTCGCTGACCTCGTCGACCACGTCGTCGACCTCACGGCAAAACGTATAGAAGGCGGTGATCGCGGCACGGCGCGGCGGCGGCAGGAACAAGAAGGCGTAATAGAAGCTCGAGCCGCTCTTGGCCGCCTTCTGCTGCACATACTCCTCGGGGGTCATGCGGCCCCGCCGGCCACGGCCGCGCCGCCCGCCGACGGGCGCATCCAGAGTGCCCTCCAGATGATCACCGGGAAGTCGAACCAGCGCAGCATCGGCCGCTGAATCAACGTGCCGAAGGCCATGGCTTCGATCTTGTCCAGGATGCGCAGGCCGCCCTGGACAACCAATCGAAGCTCCCAGCCGGCGCGGCCGGGAACGCCGTGAACGAGCGGTGCGCCGCTCGTCATCAACTCGCGTGTCCAGGCCACCATGTCGGCCACGAGCAGTCGGCTGGCAGGCGAATCGTCACCCCGCAGCAGCGACTCGGGATCGACATGGCGGCGAACGGCATAGCTCTGCGGAATGTAGAGCCGGCCGCGGTGGGTGTCGACAACCAGGTCTTGCCAGAAGTTGGTGAGCTGCAGGGCGCTGCAGATCGCGTCGGATCGGCTCCACGCCAGCGCGTCGGCGACGCCGTAGAGGTGCAGCAGCAGGCGACCGACCGGATTCGCCGATCGGGCGCAGTAATCCAGGAGTGCAGCCCGGTCGGCGTACCGGTGCTGCACGACATCCTGCTCGAAGGCACTCAGAAGATCGGTCAGAAGCCGGATCGGCAGCCGGTGCGCGTCGACTGCCGCCTTCAACGAACGGAACACCGACTGCCAGCGCTGCGAAGGTTCGGCACCGATGGTGATGGCGTCGAGGTCTGCGCGGTAGGCAGCGAGGTCGGCGAGTCGCTCCTGCGGTGTGGCGTCGCCTTCATCTGCGAGGTCGTCTGCCGTCCGGGCGTATCGGTAGATGGCGACGATCGCCGGGCGGAGCACCGGAGGGCACAGGATCGAGGCGACCGGGAAGTTTTCGTAGTGATCGATGCTCACTCGTCGATTGTCCATGCTCTCGGCTCACGCGGCCCTTGCCCGGCGACGGCGGAGCGACCGTCGCAAGCGGATAAACTAAGCGGTTACCTCCTGCGCGGGTGGCGAAATTGGTAGACGCACCAGGTTTAGGTCCTGACGCCAGCAATGGTGTGCGGGTTCGAGTCCCGCCCCGCGCACCAGCTCCCAGACGATATAGATAGAAAGAACAGAGCGATCATGGCCGTCCAAGTCGAAACCCTCGAGAAACTCGAGCGTCGCATCACGCTGACGCTTCCCACCGAGACCATCAACAGCGAGGTCCAGACCCGTCTGAAGAAGCTTTCGCGGACGGTCAAGGCCGACGGCTTCAGGCCGGGCAAGGTGCCGATGAGCGTCGTCTCCCAGCGCTACGGCTACTCGGTCCACTACGAGGTGATGAACGACAAGGTCGACCAGGTGTTCACCCAGGCGGTCAACGATGCCAAGCTGCGGGTCGCCGGGGCGCCGAAGATCACCGAGAAGGAGGGCGCCGGCGAGGGTGAGATCGCTTTCGACGCGACCTTCGAGGTCTACCCGGAGGTGCAGCTCGGCGACCTGTCGGCCGCGCAGGTCGAGCGCATTTCGACCGAGGTGAGCGAGGCAGCGATCGACAAGACGGTCGACATCCTGCGCAAGCAGCGACGGACCTTCGCTCAGCGCCCGGCCGGCGAAGGCGCCGAAGCCGGTGACCGGGTGACGATCGACTTCGAGGGCAAGATCGACGGCGTGCCCTTCGATGGCGGAAAGGCCGAGGATTACCAGTTTCTGATCGGCGAGGGCCAGATGCTCGAGCAGTTCGACACGGCGGTGCGCGGCATGAAGGTCGGCGATTCGAAGACCTTTCCGCTCCAGTTCCCCGAGGACTATCAGGGCAAGGACGTGGCCGGCAAGGAAGCCGACTTCATGGTGACGATGAAGAAGATCGAGGTCCAGCACCTGCCGGAAGTCGACGAGGCATTCGCCCAGTCGCTCGGCATCGAAGGCGGCACCGTCGAGGCGCTGCGGGCCGACGTCAAGAAGAACCTCGAGCGGGAGGTCAAGTTCCGGGTACTCACCCGCAACAAGACGAGCGTGATGGATGCGCTGCTGGCCTCTTCCGAACTTGACGTGCCCAAGGCGCTGGTGGCCTCGGAGGTCGAGCGGATGATCGAGGCGGCCCGGGCCGACCTGAAGAAGCGCGGCGTCAAGGATGCCGAAACGGCGCCGATTCCCCCCGGCATCTTCGAGCCGCAGGCCGAGAAGCGGGTACGCCTCGGCCTGGTCGTCGGCGAACTGGTGCGGAGCAACAACCTGCAGGCGCGGCCCGACCAGTTGCAGGCCCACATCGAGGAGATGTCGCAGAGCTACGAGAAGCCGGCCGAAGTGGTGCGCTGGTATCTCGGCGACCGCCAGCGCCTGGCCGAAGTCGAGGCGGTGGTGGTCGAGAACAACGTCGCCGAGTTCGTGCTGTCGAAGGCGCAGGTGAGCGACAAGGTGCTGCCGTTCGATGAGCTGATGGCGACTTGAAGGTGCGGCGACAGCGCCTTGTTCCCATCTGATCAGCCCCAATATTCGTTCGGTACGCCACTGGAAGGAATCTCATGAGCGCTTTGGACACCAACGATCTGGGCATGGTCCCGATCGTCATCGAAACCTCCGGTCGAGGCGAGCGGGCCTACGACATCTACAGCCGGATGCTCCGCGAGCGGGTCATCTTCCTGGTCGGACCGGTCACCGACCAGACGGCCAATCTGGTCGTCGCCCAGATGCTCTTCCTGGAGAGCGAAAACCCCGACAAAGACATCCACCTCTACATCAACTCGCCGGGCGGCTCGGTGAGTGCCGGCCTGTCGGTCTTCGACACGATGCAGTTCATCAAGCCGGATGTGTCCACGCTTTGCATGGGCATCGCGGCGAGCATGGGTTCCTTCCTGCTGATGGCGGGGCAGAAGGGCAAGCGCTTCGCGCTGCCGAACTCGCGGGTGATGATCCACCAGCCGTCCGGCGGCGCCCAGGGTCAGGCCACCGACATCGAGATCCATGCCCGCGAAATCTTGAAGACACGGGAGCAGCTGAACCGGATCTACGCCGACCGCACCGGCCAGACGATCGAGAAGATTCGCGCCGACATGGAGCGCGACTTCTTCATGGACCCGGAGGAGTCGAAGGCCTACGGCCTGATCGATCAAGTGCTCAACCACCGGACGCCGGCCGTCTCGGTCTGATCGCCCAGCCGCTCGAAGCGGCCCGGCAACCGCCTTCGAGGCGGCAGCAACAACACATGAATCGGGGCCTTTTTCACGTCGAAGGCCCCGTTTTCATTTGAACTATGATCCGCTCGAGGCGCCGGATATCGTTTGCGTCGACGCCCATGTCCCTGTTCCATCCGCCCGGAAAATCCACTTCTTATGGCCGATAAAAAAGGCTCTTCCAGCGAAAAAGTCCTTTATTGCTCGTTTTGCGGCAAGAGCCAGCACGAGGTCAAAAAGCTCATCGCCGGCCCGAGCGTGTTCATCTGCGACGAGTGCATCGAGCTCTGCAACGACATCATCCGTGACGAGGTGCCCGCAGAGGGTGTGGACGCCAAGGCGGCGAAATCCGACCTTCCGGTGCCGAGCGAAATCAAGGCGAGCCTGGACCAGTACGTGATCGGCCAGGAGGTCGCAAAGCGGACGCTGTCGGTCGCGGTCTACAACCATTACAAGCGGCTCAAGCACATGAGCCGCACCAAGGACGAGATCGAGCTCGCCAAGAGCAATATTCTTCTGATCGGCCCGACCGGTTCGGGCAAGACGCTGCTCGCGCAGACGCTGGCGCGGCTGCTCAACGTGCCGTTCGTGATCGCCGATGCCACGACCTTGACAGAGGCCGGCTACGTCGGCGAGGACGTCGAGAACATCATCCAGAAGCTGCTCCAGAACTGCGGCTACGACGTCGAAAAGGCGCAGCGTGGCATCGTCTACATCGATGAGATCGACAAGATCAGCCGCAAGGCCGACAACCCGTCCATCACCCGTGACGTGTCGGGCGAAGGCGTTCAGCAGGCGCTCTTAAAGCTGGTCGAGGGCACGATGGCCTCGGTGCCGCCCCAGGGCGGTCGCAAGCACCCCAACCAGGATTTCCTGCAGATCGACACCACGAACATCCTGTTCATCTGCGGTGGCGCTTTCGACGGGCTGGAAAAGGTGATTCAGAACCGGTCGGAAAAATCGGGTATTGGTTTTGGCGCAACGGTGCACACCAAGAGCGAAAAGCGGGTCTCCGAGATCTTTCGGGATGTCGAGCCGGAGGATCTGATCAAGTTCGGGCTGATTCCGGAACTGGTCGGCCGCCTGCCGGTGGTCGCGACGCTCGGCGAGCTGACCGACGATGCGCTCGTCCGCATCCTCACCGAGCCGAAGAACGCGCTGGTCAAGCAGTACCAGAAGCTGTTCGCGATGGACGGCGTCGAACTCGAGATTCGCCCTTCGGCCCTGCAGGCGATCGCCCGCAAGGCGCTCGCGAGGAAGATCGGCGCGCGCGGCCTGCGCTCCATCATGGAGCAGTCGTTGATCGACACCATGTTTGACCTGCCGACCCTCGATGGCGTCGCCAAGGTGGTGCTCGACGAGCACACCATCACCGACGAGATCAAACCCCTGCTCGTCTACCGCGAACAGAAGGCGAGCGCCTGAGGCGCGACGGCCCAGCGACGCCTGCTCAGTCCGGTTCAGCCGCAGCTGCGTGCTGCAACGGCTCCTTGCAATTGAACGCTCGAACCTGATATCGGTTTCGAGAAAGAGAGGAACCCTCAATGTCCGGACATCCTGTTTTACCTGCGGAGCAGATCACCCTGCCTCTGCTGCCCTTGCGTGACGTGGTGGTGTTTCCCCACATGGTGATCCCGCTGTTCGTGGGCCGCCCGAAATCGATCAAGGCGCTGGAAGTGGCCATGGAGGCCGGTCGGCAGATCATGCTGGTCGCCCAGAAAGCCGCCGGCAAGGACGAGCCCAAGCCCGACGACATGTTCGAGGTCGGCTGCGTCTCGAGCATTCTGCAGATGTTGAAATTGCCCGACGGCACGGTCAAGGTGCTGGTCGAAGGCATCCAGCGCGCCAATACTCATTCGATCATCGACAACGGCGAGTACTTCGTGGCTGAAGTGACGCCGGTGCCGCCCTCGGCCGACACCAAGCCCGAAATTGAGGCGCTGCGCCGCGCCGTCACCCAGCAGTTCGACCAGTACGTCAAGCTGAACAAGAAGATCCCGCCGGAGATTCTGACCTCGATCGCCGGCATCGACGACGCAGGGCGGCTCGCCGACACCATCGCCGCGCATTTGCCGCTCAAGCTCGAGAACAAGCAATCGGTGCTCGACCTCTACGCCGTCGACAAGCGGCTCGAGAAGCTGCTCGAGCAACTGGAACACGAAGTCGACATCCTGCAGGTCGAAAAGCGCATCCGCGGTCGTGTCAAGCGGCAGATGGAGAAGAGCCAGCGCGAGTACTACCTGAACGAGCAGGTCAAGGCGATCCAGAAGGAGCTCGGCGACGGCGAAGAAGGCGCCGACATGGAGGAGCTCGAGAAGAAGATCATTGCCGCCAAGATGCCCAAGGAGGCGCGCAAGAAGGTCGATGCCGAGTTCAAGAAGTTGAAGCTGATGTCACCGATGTCGGCCGAAGCGACGGTGGTGCGCAACTACATCGACACGTTGGTCAACCTGCCCTGGTCGAAGAAGACCAAGATCCGCTACGACCTCGCGTTCGCCGAGCAGGTGCTGAACGAAGACCACTATGGCCTCGACAAGGTCAAGGACCGCATCCTCGAGTACCTCGCGGTGCAGCAGCGCGTCGACAAGGTCAAGTCGCCGATCCTGTGCCTGGTCGGCCCTCCGGGCGTCGGCAAGACGTCGCTCGGCCAGAGCGTGGCGCGTGCCACCGGGCGCAAGTTCGTCCGCATGGCGCTCGGCGGCGTGCGGGATGAAGCCGAGATTCGTGGCCATCGGCGCACCTACATCGGCTCGATGCCGGGCAAGGTGCTGCAAAGCCTGACGAAGGTCGGGACCAAGAACCCACTGTTTCTGCTCGACGAGATCGACAAATTGGGCATGGATTTCCGCGGCGACCCGTCATCGGCGCTGCTGGAAGTGCTGGACCCGGAGCAGAACCATACCTTCAGCGACCATTACGTCGAGGTCGATTTCGATTTGTCGGACACGATGTTCATTGCCACGTCGAATTCGATGAACATTCCGCCGGCCTTGCTCGACCGGATGGAAGTGATCCGGCTTTCGGGCTATACCGAGGAGGAGAAGCTCAATATCGCGCTGAAGTATCTCTTGCCGAAGCAGGCGAAGAACAATGGCGTCAAGCCCGAGGAGATGGAAGTTGCCGAATCGGCGGTTCGCGGGATCATTCGGTACTACACGCGCGAGGCCGGTGTTCGGTCGCTGGAACGCGAGATCAGCAAGATCTGCCGGAAGGTCGTCAAGTCGATCCAGCTCAAGCAGGTGACCGACAAGGTCGTCGTCACCGAGGACACGCTCAATGACTTCCTGGGTGTGCGCAAGTACAGCTACGGTCAGGCGGAAAAGGCCAATCAGGTCGGGCAGGTGGTCGGGCTGGCCTGGACGGAGGTGGGCGGTGACCTGCTGACCATCGAGGCCGCCGTGATGCCGGGCAAGGGCAACATCATCCGCACCGGGCAGTTGGGTGACGTGATGAAG
>CAXTDH010000024.1:0-14363 GCA_964242405.1 uncultured Rhizobacter sp.
CAGGGTCGCCTTCATCGACATCCTCTCCGGCCCGTTCGGCGTCACGGGGCAGGCCGGGCTCAAGCAGCTTCGCGAGGTGGTGACTCACCTGAATGCCAAGGCGCGCGGCAACGAGCCGCGGCTCGAGATCGTCGCCTTCGACAACAAGGGCGGGCCGCAGGAAAGCATCAACGCGCTCAAGTCGGCCGCGGACCAGGGCATTCGCTACATCACCCAGGGCGGCGGCTCCTCGGTCGCATTCGCGCTGTCGGACGCCGTCACCAAGCTTGCCGAACGGGAGCCGGAGAAGGCGATCGTCTACCTCAACTTCGCGGCCATGGACCCGGGGCTGACGAACGACCGCTGCAGCTTCTGGCACTTCCGCTTCTACCCGTCGGCACCGATGATCATCGAGGCGCTGACGACCTACATCGCCAAGCGGCCGGACATCAAGGTCGTCTACCTGATCAACGAAAACTACACCAACGGCCAGCAGGTCGCCAAGGCGTCGCGCGAGTACCTGACGCGCAAGCGGCCGGACATCAAAATCGTCGGCGACGACCTGATTCCGCTCGCCCAAGTGCGCGATTTCGCGCCCTACATCGCCAAGATCAAGGAAAGCGGTGCCGACACCGTCATCACGTCCAACTGGGGCAGCGACCTGACGCTGATGTTCAAGTCGGCCCGCGAGTTCGGCCTCGACATCAACTTCTTCACGCTCAACGCCAACAACCCGGGCACGCCGGCGCAGATGGGGCCGTGGGGCGCCGGCAAGGTCGGCGTGGTGTGGAACTGGACGCAGAATTCCATGAGCGGCGATCTCGAGAAGATCTCATCCGCGTACCGGCAAAAGTACGACGAGGAATTCATCTTCGCCTCGCATTGGAACTCGATGTCGATGCTGCTGCAGGCGATGCAGCAAGCCAAGTCGACCGACCCGAAGCGCGTCGCCTTCGCCTTGGAGGGCATGACGGCCAAGGGCCCGAACGGCGAAGTGACGATGCGCAAGACCGACCATCAATTGCAGGCGCCGCTCTACTTGAACGTCTGGGAGAAGCAGGGTACGGCAGGGGTCAAGTACGACAGCGAACACACGGGCTACGGGTTCCGACCGGAGGCGGCGTGGGACGCGTACGTGGCTTCTCAACCGACGTCGTGCCAGATGAAGCGGCCGGCGCCTTAGGGCACAGCCCCTTGGCGGTCAGCCCGTCGCGGCCCCGCCATCCCTAGAACCGATGCAGTTGCGGGCGCTCGCCCCCCTGGCGGCAAGGCGCCCTTGACCCTACGATTTGCGTGAGAGGAATGCGCGCTTTCGGAGGTGCACATGGCACGGCAGACCACACGTCACTACAAGCTGGGCGGCCTGGCCGTCGTCCTGGTCACGGTCCTGGTGGTGCTCAAGGCGATGTCGCAGATGCTGCGCGTGCCGAGCGGCTACGGGATCGAGGACCTGCTCGGCTGGGTCGACACCGCAGTCACCGCCCAACTCATCGACTTGTGGCGGCATCCGCCCGACCAGGCGCTGTCCCGCGCGTGGCTGTCCGTGCCCTACCTCACCCTCGACACGGCGATCTTCGTGCCGGTCTACAGCGCCTTCTTTCTCGGTGCCTGGCACGAGTCCCGGCGCATGCTGATGCGCCATTCCAGCCGGTCGGGCACCTGGGCGTGGTGGCTGGCCAGCGGCGGCGCCGCGCTCGTCGTGACCCTCGCCCTGGTCGACCTGCTGGAAAACCTCGCCGGGTTGTACCGCCTCGGGTACGCCTGGACGATGGCGCCTGCGCTGTTGGCGGCGGTCGGCGTGGGCCACGCCCTGCGGCATCTGATCGATCCGGACTGGCTGGGCGCGGTCTTGTCGGATGCCATTCCATCGAGGCCTTGGCGCGGCATCGGCATGCTCGCGATCGTCGGGCTCGGGCCTGCGGCCTTCATCGTCTGGAAGTCGGGCGGGTTCGCACCTAGCCATTGCGCCTCGAGTGACGATCTGCTCGCATGGGGATGCGCGGCTCATGCGCTGAAAGACTGGTTGGCGCTCGCACTCGTTCTCGGGCCGGTGGCGCTCGTCGCGTGGGTGCAATTCGGGCCGCATGCGGACGCTCGCGAGTGGGCTGGCATCGTCGAGGCGCGGGGCGCCCTGGCCGACACGGTCTGGCGATCGCGTTACGTCATCGCCGCCGTCGGCGTGTGCTTCGCGTTGCTCGTCCTCATGAACCAGGGCCAGGACGTGGTGTATGCGATGGTGTCGCATCCATGGACACAAGGATTGAGCGGCTGGACGTCGAGCCTGCAGACATTGGCCGTCCTTGCCGCGACGGCCGTCTCGTTATGGATCTTCGGCTTCGCGTGCTGGCTGTGGACGCGGCTCGGCGTCCAGGTCAGCCGGCGTGCCGACCCTGAACGGACCGGCCCCGCCTCGGCGCAGGACTGGTTCGCCCGCAACTGGGCGAGGGCCTGGGGCGTCGCCCCCGCCGCGCTGATCGTCTGGTTGACGCTGAAATCGTTGCCCCAGGCCGTTCTCCTGCCCCACGACAAGGGTCCGATCATCGTGCTGATCCTGTTCGCCGTGTGGGTGATCGCCGGGGCCATCGCGTTCGTCTGGCGCCGGGACAAGCTGGCCGTCGCGCGTCACCAATCGGCTGGTGCGGCTGGTGCGGCCGATGCGGCCGATGCGGCCGGCGACCTCTACTACGCGAATGTCCGCTTGCGAGACCTGCTCGTCAAGAGCGACAACCACAAGCTGTTCGGATGCGTCACGCCCACCTGGCTGCCCGTCGTGGCGCTGACGCTCGGCCTTTCCTTTCGCGCCCTCGGGCTGTTCGCACCGGCCGACTGGCAATTGCCGACACTGACGCTTCCGATCATGCTGTGCCTGGTCACCTTCTGGTTGAGCCTGGCCGGCTGGATCTCGCTCTACGAACACAGCGAATCGGTGCCCTGGCTCTTGTTCGGCCTGGTCTGGATCGGCGCCCTCGGTTTTCTCGGCGCCGCCGACAACCACCGCGTGCCCCTCGGCGACAACGGCGTGATTCACCACCCTGGCGCCGCCTTCGCAATGGCGCTGCTGATGGGCGCGTGGCTGATCGGGGCCCTGCTGCTCCTGTTGCGCGAGATGCAAGCCGAGGCGCCGCGGCAGTGGGTGAGCTGGTCGCTCGTCGTGGTGCTCATCGGGCTCGAACTCGGGACGATGTTGCTCTCCGATCATGTGCTCGGCGATGAGCGGGTCGGCGACCGGTCGGTCGCAATCGGCAAGCCGGGCAAACCTGCGAAATCGCTCACCCCTGTCAGTGCCCGGGATGCGCTCGACAACTGGCTGGGCGAGCTCTGCAACCCCAAAGCGGCCACCGCGGGCGCTTCGCCGCCCGCGACAGGCGCCGGCGCGGGCGCGGGCGCGGGCGCGTGCGACGCCTCCAGCAAGGGCCCCGTCTACATCGTGGTCAGCGAGGGCGGCGGGATACGCAGCGCTTACTGGACAGCGCTCGCGATGAGCGAGATCGCGGCAGGGGATCCGCGCTTCGATCAGAGAACTTTCGCCGCGGCGGGTGTGTCCGGTGGGGCCGTCGGGCTGGCGGTGTACCGGGCCTGCCAAGGCCTGGCAATGTCGGCCTCCCATGCGCTGGCCGCCTCGCCCGACAAGAGATCGGAGGCGGTCAGACAAGAGATGCGCGAGTGCGTCGACCGATTCGGCGCCACTGATCTGCTCGCCCCGTTGGTCGGGGCCTGGTTCTTCGAGGACGCACTGGCCCGCTGGCTGCCCAGCATGCGCACGATCTGTTCGGCACCCGGCTGCGGCTTCATGTCCAGAGGCCTCTGGTTCGAGAATGCGATGAGCAAGGCCGTCGACCCGACGGGCGGCGGCTTGACGACGGGCATCCTCGAAAGCCGGAGCGAGCTCGTCGAGGCGTCGGGGCGCCACACGCCTTATCTGATGCTCAACAGCACCTTGGTGGAGACCGGGGAGCGCGTCGTCGCGAGCGACATGGTGATCGACTGGGGCCTTTTCCCCGGTGCCCGGGACGAGGCCGCCCTGCTCGGTCACGTCGACATTCCGTTGGTCACGGCCGCCCACAACAGTTCGCGCTTCCCGTTCACCAACGCCCTGGGCGCGATCGAAACCTTCACGACCCGGTGCTCGCCCAACGCCTATCTGGAGCGGGCGTCGGAAGCCTCCGGCGAGCGACGGCACTGCGGTCACCTGGCCGATGGCGGCATCTTCGATAACGGCGCCGGGCATTCCGCGACCGATGTCCTGCGCCTGATGCGTGCCTGTCTGGGCGACTGGCTTTCGGAGTCGAGCGAGGCCTGCCCGAAGCTGCCCCTGGAGAAGCGCAAGGCGCTCGCCGAAGGCCTGGATGTCAAGCTGCTGCTCATCCGGAACGGCACGCCCTTTCGTCACGGCGGGGTATTCGCGGGAAGCAACCAGGCCGCCTCGAAGCTGCCCCTGGCGCCTTGCGATCCGCCCGCGCCGCTGAAGGCGGCCTACCTGCAATCGTCCCGGCAGCCACCCACATTCGACACGCTCGCCCAACCGCGCTGTGCCTCGAACGGGGCCTTGTTCATCGATGTCATCGGCCCGATCATCGCGGCGTTCAATGCGATCGGAACCGGCTCCAACGGCCGCACGGCGCTGGCGAGGGCGCCGACGGTGGCGACCGGAGCAGAAGCCATTGCGCTGCAGGAAGGGGGTTCCCCGGCGTGGCGGCGGCTGAAGATGCCTGCGGTTTCGGTGCGTTCGATCGATCTGGAGAACGATGGCCCGCTGTTCCCGCTCGGCTGGCACCTCGCGCCGTCGGCAAGAACCGAAATGCGGCGGCGTGCGGAGATTCAGGCATCCGCCTTCCTGCAGCCCCAGACGACCAGGTGATCTCGACGCCGGGGAGCGCTCAGAACACCACGCCCGCCAGCAGCATCACGTTCGCGAACGGCGTGCACTCGCCGGTGCGCACGATCGCCCGCGCCGAGGCGCTGCGCCGCTTGAATGCCTCGTGGCCGATGGTGCCGCACGGCACGCCGGCCAGTGCTCGCGACAGGGCTTCGGCAACTACCGGGTTGCGGCCCCATAGCTCTTTGGCAAACACCGCCGACTCGACCTGCAGCTCGCTGAGCACCGCCTCCAGCACCTGCAGGAACGACGGCACGCCGCGGCTCACCGCCAGATCGATGCACAGCGTGCCCGCGGGCACCGGCAGGCCGGCATCCGAAATCACGAGCGCGTCACCGTGGCCGAGGCTGGCGATCAGGCCGGAGAGTCGGGCGTGCAGCAGCGCGGTCTTCTTCACGGTGTCGGCGGGGCCGGTGGCGCGAGGGGCGCCGATGGGGCAGGTAGGTCGGATGTCGGGGGCGGATTGGACGTCGCGAGCGGGTTGGACGTCGCTGGCGGGTCGGACGGTTCAGATGGTGCTGACGGCGCAAGTGGGGCGGACGGCTTGGACGGTGCGGACGGCCCAAGTGGCGCCGATGGCGAAACTTCATGGCGCCGCGGCATCGAGGCCATCGCGCCCTCGCGGGTGACGCTGATCGCCGCGGCCCGCTGCGCGAAGTCGACCGCCGTGTCGAGCGTCAGGCCTTCGCCGAGGGCGACGCCGAGCGCCGCGGCAAAGGTGTCGCCGGCACCCGTGGTGTCGACCGGCTGCACCGGCCGGGCCGGAAATTCGCGCACGCCGGCCGCATCGGCGATGCAGACGCCGCGCTGGCCGAGCGTCATCACGACGCAGCGGAAGCCGAACGCGACCAGCCGGCGGGCGGCGTCGCGCGGGTCGGCGTCGGCAGCCAGGCCGGCGAGCACCGCGGCTTCGCCCTGGTTCGGTACCAGCCAGCTGACGTAGGGGGCCAGATCCAGCGCCAGTGGCGTTGCCGGTGCCGGTGTCAGCAGCACCCGCACGCCGGCGCGGTGGGCCAGCACGACGGCATGCTCGACCACCGCGAGCGGCGATTCGAGCTGGCAGACGAGCATCGCGGCGGCTTCGATCAAGGGCGCCGCGGCATCGACATGAGCGGTCGTGAGCGCGGCGTTGGCGCCCGCCGCCAGGCCGATGCAGTTTTCCCCCGCGGCGTCGACGAAGATCATCGCCACGCCGGTCGGGGCGCTGTCGACGGTGTGCAGCCGATCGGTAGCGACGCCTTCCTGCGCGAGCGCGGCACGCGCCGCAACGCCGAAGGCGTCGTTGCCGACACAGCCGATGAACGAGACCGAAGCGCCCAGACGGGCCGCGGCGACCGCTTGGTTCGCGCCCTTGCCGCCGGGCAAGGTCCGGAAGTCGCTGCCGAGCAGCGTCTCGCCCGGCCGTGGCAGGTGCGGGCAACGCAGCACCAGGTCCATGTTGACGCTGCCGAGGACGGCGAGCCGCGGGCCGGTCGTCATGCCGCGACCCTGCAGACGGCGGTCGAGCCGCGCACGGCGAGCGTCGGTTCGAGGATTTCGCGCCGCAGCGCCAACCCGGGTTCGGCGATGCGCGACATCAGCAGCCGCGCCGCGAGCTCTCCGGTCTGGTGCTTGGGCTGGGCGATCGTCGTCAACGGCGGGTTGCAATAGGTGGCGAGCGCGATGTCGTCGAAGCCGATCACCGACAGGTCTTGCGGGATCCGCAGGCCGACCGCCGCGGCGGCGCAGATCGCACCGATCGCCATCAGGTCGTTGCAGGCGAACACCGCGCTCGGCGGCTCCTCCATCGCCAGCAGCGCGCTCATCGCCGCGTGGCCGCCGGCACTGGTGAAGTCGGCACGGCGGAGCAGGCGGTCGTCGATGGTGATGCCGGCGGCCCGCAGCGCGCGGTGGTAGCCGGCCACCCGCTGGCGGGCCGGCGGCAGCGCCTCGGGGCCGGCGATGCAGCCGATGCGCCGATGGCCGAGCTCGAGCAGGTGCCGGGTCGCGAGCACGGCCCCGGCTTCGTGGTTGACCTCGACCAGATCGGCGGGCAGGTCGTCGATCTCGCGGTCGACGACCACCTGCGGCATCGGCGCGGCGCGCAGCGTCTCGATCAACTCGTCGTCGGCGCCCGATGAGACGACGATCAGGCCGTCGACCTGCTTTTCGCACAACAGCCGGACGTAGATGCTCTGCTTGGGCGGCGCGTCGTCGGAGTTGCATAGGATGACGTTGAAGCCGGCGGCGAAGCAGGTGTCCTCGATGCCGCGGATGATCTCGGCGAAGTAGGGGTTCGAGTTGTTCGGAATCATCATGCCGATGGTATGGGTGCGGTTGCTTTTCAGGCCGCGGGCGAGCGCGCTCGGCACGAAACGCAGTTCCGCGACCGCCCGCTCGACCCGCTCCCGGGCGGCGTCGCTCACGAAGCGCGTGCGGTTGACGACATGCGACACCGTGGTCACCGACACCTGGGCATGACGGGCGACATCCTTGATGGTGATCGGCCCGCCGGTCGTCGGCCCGGTCGTCGGCACGATCGTGGCCGGCCCGGCTGTGGCCTGCCGGGCGGTGATTGGCGCGGTCGTCATCGACCGGGGCCGCCGGTGCCGCTCAGCCGGGCACGGTAGGCGTCGAGCACCACCGCCAGGATGATGACGAAGCCGGTGACCATCTGGCGCAGGAAATCGCTCATGCCGATCAGGATCAGGCCGTTGGCGAGCACGCCGATGATGCAGGCGCCGAGCAGCGTGCCGACGATCGAGCCGCGGCCGCCCGAGAGGCTGGTGCCGCCGATGATGACCGCGGCGATCGCGTTTAGCTCGAAGCCGATGCCGCTGATCGGGCTGGCGATGGTCAGCCGCATCATGTAGATCACCGCGCCGACGCCGACCGTCGCGCCGGCGATGACGAAGGCGGCGATCTTGGTCCGCCGGACGTTGTGGCCGGCCAGGCGCACCGTCTCCTCGTTGCTGCCGACCGCATGGATCAGCCGGCCGAAGACGGTGCGGTTGAGCACGAACCAGCCGACCGCCACCAGCGCCAGCGAGACGAGAAAGATCGCCGGCAGGCCGAGCACCGTGGCGCTGCCGAAGTTGTTGAAGGCATCCGGGAACTCGTAGATCGACCGGGCCTGCGTCCACTGCAAGGCGGCGCCGCGGGCGATGTTGAGCATGCCCAGCGTGACGATGAACGACGGGATTCCCCAGAAGGCCGACACCCACCCGTTGGCAAACCCGCACACCGCACCGACGCCGATGCTCGCCAGCAGCGCCAGGCCGATCGCCGTGGCCGGCGCGAGGGCCTCGACCTTGAGCACCGTGCCGGCGATCACGGCACAGAAGGCCATCACCGAGCCGACCGAAAGATCGATGCCGCCGACCAGGATCACGAAGGTCATGCCGACGGCCAGGATGACGTTGATCGAGATCTGGGTGAAGATGTTGGTCAGGTTGCCGGCGGTGAGAAAGATCGGCGACAGCAGCGCGAACGCGGCCACCAGCACCACCAGCGCCAGGCCAATGCCGGCTTCCCGGAGCACGGTGCGGGCGTGGGTCGACGCCTTGTCGGCCCGGCTTCGTGTCGGCACGGCATCGGCCACGTCAGCGGCCGTCTTCGCCGCAGCGCCGCCGAGCCGCGTCGCAGCTTCGCCCGTTCCAGCGGAAGCGGCGTCGAAGGCCGCCTCGCCGCCTGTCGCGTCAAGCCGCTTCTGCATCGATGTCTCCCTCGGCACCCGGCCGCAGATATTCCCGGTAGGCCATCGCCAGGATGGCCTCTTCGTCGAATTCGCTTCGCGCCACTTCGCCGGTCAGCACGCCTTTGCTGAGCACGAGGATGCGGTCGCAGAGGCCCATCAGCTCGCGCAGGTCGGAGGACACGACCAGCACCGCCAGGCCGTCGGCGGCCATGCGCTCGAGCAGCGCATGGATCTCCGCCTTGGCGCCGACATCGACGCCGCGGGTCGGCTCGTCGAGCAGCAACACCTTCGGTTGCCGCATCAACCACTTGCCGAGCACCACCTTCTGCTGGTTGCCGCCCGAAAGCTCGCGCACGGCCTGGTTAACCGAGGCGAGCCGGATGTGCAGGTCGGCCGTCGCCTGCTCGGCGGCAGCCGTTTCCACGTCCGCCCGCATCAGCCCGGCCCGGGAGACGGCGCCCAGGCTCGCCAGGCTGATGTTGGCGCGGATCGGCATCGCGAGGATCAGGCCTTCGTCCTTGCGGTTCTCGGTGACGAGGCAGATGCCGTGGTCGATCGCGTCGCTCGGCGAGGCGATCTTCACCTCCTGCCCGTCGCGCAAGATGCGCCCGGCAACGGCCCGATCGGCGCCGAAGATCGCCCGCACGGTCTCCGTCCGGCCCGAGCCGACCAAGCCGGCCAGGCCGACGATCTCACGGTAGCGGAGCGTGAAGCCGAGCGCCTGATCGGGCCGCTGGCCGAGGCAGCGCAGCCCTTCGACTCGAAGCGCCGGCGGCCGGGCGTCGGCCGGCGGCGCGGCGCGTGCGGTCGTTCGGGCCTCCAGCGCACGGCCGACCATCAAGCGCACGAGCTCGTCGGTCGAGGTGTCGGCCATCGGCCGCGTCGCGACATGGCGGCCGTTGCGCAGCACCGTCACCCGGTCGCAGATCTCGGCCAGCTCCTGCAGATGGTGGGACACGAAGACGACCGCGACACCGCTGCCCCGCAGTTGGCGGATGAGCTGCAGCAGCCGGTCGGTCTCGCGCGGCGTGAGGGTCGCGGTCGGCTCGTCCATGATGACGATGCGGCTCTGGCTCGACAGCGACTTCGCGATCTCGATCAGCTGGCGCTGCGCCATGCCGAGCCGGGCCACCTTGGTCGACGGCGGCAGATCGTCGAGGCCGACGAGCGCCAGCAGTTCGCGGGCGCGGCGCGCCATCGCCGTGCGGTCGAGCAGGCCGAAGCGGCTGCGCGGCAGCTGCTCGAACAGCAGGTTCTCGGCGACGCTCAACTCGTCGGCCATCTGCAGTTCCTGGTGGACGACGCGGATGCCGGCAGCGATCGCATCCTGCGGCGAACGCGGCGCATACGCGGCGCCGAAGAGCGTCATCGTGCCGGCATCCGGCGTGTCGGCACCGCAAAGGATCTTGATCAGGCTCGACTTGCCGGCCCCGTTCTCGCCCGCCAGCGCATGCACCTCGCCGGCCTCCAGCCGCAGGCCGACGCCGTCGAGCGCCAGCACGCCCGGATAGCGGCGGGTGATGCCCTCGAGCACGAGGGCGGGTGTCGCGACGACCGACTTGTCGACCGGTTCGTCGCCAGGCCGCACCGGCAGGGCAGATGAGCCCGACGACTTCACTTCAGGTTCTTGGCCGTCACGAGCTCGATCGGCGTCTTGATCCAGCCGACCAGCGGTTTGCCTTCCTTGCGCGACTTGATGCCGGCGTCGATGGCGTTGACCGCCAGGTCGGTGCCGAACTGGTCGACCGTCGCCAGCACCTTGCCCTGCTTGATCAGCGGCCGGATCGCCGGAATGTTGTCGAAGCCGACGACCTTGATCTGCCCGCTCTTGCCCGCCGCATCGATCGCCTTGGCCACGCCGAGCGCCATCGAATCGTTGGCGACCATCGCGCCCTTGATGTCCGGGTTGGCGGTCAGGATGTTGGTGAAGACGGCATTGGCTTCCTCCGTTTCCCAGTGCGCCGTCTGCGAAGCGACGATGTTCAACTTGCCGGCCTTGGCGGCGTCCTCGAAGCCGAGCTTTCGCTGCAGGGCGTTGTCGGCGCCCGGGTTGCCTTCGATGATGACGATCTTGGCGCCGGCGCCGACCGCCTTGGCCAGCTCGTCGCCCGCCATCCTGGCGCCGGTGCGGTTGTCGGGGCCGACGAAGGCGATGTCGAGGTTCGCCTTCTTGAGGGCCGCCGGGTCGAGCGCCACATCGAAGTTGACGACGGTGATGCCGGCCTTCAGCGCCCGCGCCACCGGCCCGACCATCGCCCGCGAATCAGCGGGCGCGAGGACGATGACGTCGTACTTCTGCGTGATGAAGTTCTCGACCGCGGCGGTCTGGGCGTCGAAATCGGTCTCCGACTGCATGCCGACCATCTTGAGCGTGAAGTCACCGCGCTTCTTCTCGTGCGCCGCGGCGCCCTCGGCCATATTTTTGAAGAACTCGTTGGCCAGCGACTTCATCACCAGGCCGACACGCGGCTTGGCGGCCGCCTGGGCGTGCGCCGTGGAGGCGAACCAGAGCGGCGTCGCGACGACCATCGCAGCGATGGCGAGGCGGGTGCGGCGTAGGGAATGGGGGGAAGAACGGCTCATGACTGTCTCCTTTTTTGGTTGAACGCTAATGACAAGACGACGCTGCCATGGCGTGGCGTGGAAAGCGCGGCCTCACTGCACCGCGAGCAATCGACAGTCGCTTCAGCAACTGCACCCTCAAGCAAACGATTGCGCAAACGATTGCGCGATCAATTCGATTGCAACATGACTCGCAGGTCCGTCGCCATGGGGTAAGCCCCGATGAATCCAGGTGCACGCCCAGTTGGTGATCCCAACGGTGCGGGTCCGGTCGCCGCCGGCCCAGCGCCCTGCCGCCCCGAGTGCACGGCGGCCGACCGCACCCTGCCCCCGCCGTCAGCGCCCCGCCGCGACCAGCGCCTCGCGCACGGCCGACACCTGCCGGCGCGACACCGCCAGCCATTCGTCGACGGGTGCGATGCGCACGGCCCAGCTCTCGCCGCCCTCTTCGTCGCCTTCGCCGGCGATCACTCGCCGCTCGAGCGCCCGCACCGCCCGGCGCGACACCAGCGCGTTGCGGTGGATGCGCAGGAAGCGATGGCCGAGGCGGGCTTCCAACTCGGCGAGCGCTTCGTCGACGATGTGCGTCTGGTGCGCAGTGCGCAAGGTGACGTATTTCAGTTCGGCCTTCAGATACAGCACCTCGCCGAGCGGCACCCGCACCACCCGGCCGCGGTCGCTGACGACGATCACCGGCTGCTCGCTGCTGCCGCTCAAGGCCGGTGACGGCGGCGGCAGCGCAGCGTGCAACGCCTTGCGCCGCGCCACCCGTTGCAGGGCGGCCTGCAACCGTTCGCGCCGGACCGGCTTCGTCAGATAGTCGATCGCCTCCAGGTCGAACGCCTTCAGCGCATGCTGGGCATGGGCGGTGACGAAGACGACCGCGGGCGCGAGCGCCCCGGCCGGTGGCAGCCGCTGCAGTTCGGCGGCGAGCTGAGTGCCGTCACGGCCTGGCATCTGTACGTCCAGCAACACCGCGTCGCACGCGTGTTCCACCAGCCAGGTAAGGGCCTGGGCCGCATTGGCCGCTTCGAAGACGACGTTCGCCGTCGGCTCCAGGCAGTCGTGCACGAGGCCGCGCAGCCGGATGCGGGCGAATTCCTCGTCGTCGACGATCAGCAGTCGCAGCGGTTCGGGGAGCTGGTCGTCCATGAGGTTCAGAGCGGCACCACCACCTGCACGCGGAACACCTCGGCATCTTCGCGGGTGTCGAGGTGCGCCGCAACATCGTGCATCAGGCGCAGGCGTTCGCGCACGTTGCGCAGGGCCATGCCGTGGCCGGGCGTCGACGGCCGTGCGGGCAAGGTATTGACGATCGAGACCACCGCCCGGCCATGCCGGACGCGCGTCCGGATCCGGATCACGCCGCCCTCGTCGGCCGGCTCGACGCCATGGCGAACCGCGTTCTCGACCAGCGGCTGGAGCAGCAGCGGCGGCACCCGCGCCAGGCCCGCGGCCGGGTCCAGATCCCAGCTGACCGTCAGCCGGGCACCGAACCGGATCTGTTCGATCGCGATGTAGCGCCGGGCCAGCTCGACCTCCTCATCCAGCGTGACGGACTCGCTGCTCTCGCTGATGGCGACCCTGAACAGCTCGGCCAGGTCCTCGAGCAGGCCCTCGGCACGCGCCGGGTCGAGCCGGACGAGGGTCAGCGCGGTGTTCAGGGTGTTGAAGAGGAAATGCGGACGGATCCGCGACTGCAGCTCGGCCAGCCGGGCGGTGGTGGCGGCCGGCAACGTCGCCTGCACCCGCAGCTGCAACCATCGCGTCACGACCACGGCCATCCCGGCACCGGCACAGCCGAGCGCCGTCCAGCGCGGCAGGCCGATGGTATCGCCGTTGAGCAGCCAGGCCGGCGTCGAAGCGGCGATCGCGCTGAAGGCACCGAGCACCGCACCGGCGCCCGATTGCGCCAGCGGCCGCCAGCCGGCCAACCAGCGCTCGAGGCCGCAGGCGAGCACCAGCCAGAGCAGAACCGCCGGCAGGGCGATGCTGGCGGCGACCGCAGCGAGCATCAACCAGCCGGCGGGGTCGTCGGCGATGAAGAGCAGCACCGCGGCCACCGTGCCGTGGACGAACAGCAGGGTGCGCAGCACGACGCCGACATGGCAGACGTCGAAGGCCGAACCCGGCGCAGCACCCTTCGTGGTGACGGGCGGGAGGTCGAGACCGATCGAATCGAACACCGTCGGGCCGAAGCCGGACGCGAGCGGCACGGACGCAGCTTTCGGCGCGCCACGAAGCCGCTCGGGCGGACCGTTATCAGGCCGGGTGTCGCTCATTGATGACCGGTCATTAAAATCAGCGCCGCCCCGCCCCGCCTGCAGCGCCCTGCCCTGCGGCTCCATTGTCCGACCGCAGCGCTATGCCCACGAACCAACTCGACAAAAAATCCCAGGCCTGGTCGGCGCTCTTTTCCGAGCCGATGAGCGAGCTCGTCAAGCGCTACACCGCCAGCGTCGGCTTCGACCAGCGGCTCTGGCGCGCCGACATCGCCGGCAGCCTGGCGCATGCCGAGATGCTGGCGGCGCAGGGCATCGTTTCGGCCGACGACCATGCGGCGATCGAACGCGGCCTGGCGCAGATCGCCCAGGAAATCGAATCGGGCGCCTTCGACTGGAAGCTCGACCTCGAGGACGTGCACCTCAACATCGAGGCGCGGTTGACCCAGCTGGTCGGCGACGCGGGCAAGCGGTTGCACACCGGCCGGTCTCGCAACGACCAGGTCGCGACCGATGTGCGCCTCTGGCTGGGTGACGAGATCGTCGCCATCCGCGGCCTGCTCGACGAGCTGCAGCGGGCGCTGGTGGCAGTGGCCGACGCGAACGCCGAGGTCGTGATGCCGGGCTTCACGCATCTCCAGGTGGCTCAGCCGGTGAGCTTCGGCCACCACTTGCTCGCCTATGTCGAGATGTTCGCCCGCGATGGCGAGCGGATGGAGGATGTCCGCCGCCGCACCAACCGGCTGCCGCTGGGTGCCGCGGCGCTCGCCGGCACCAGCTACCCGCTCGACCGGGAACGGGTCGCGCGCAGCCTCGGCATGGTCGACGCCGACGGCGCGGCCTGCGTCTGCCAGAACAGCCTGGATGCGGTTAGCGACCGTGACTTCGCGATCGAGTTCAGCGCCGCGGCTGCGATCTGCATGGTCCACTTTTCCCGTCTCAGCGAGGAACTGGTGCTCTGGATGAGCCAGAACTTCGGCTTCATCGACCTGGCCGACCGCTTCTGCACCGGCTCGTCGATCATGCCGCAGAAGAAGAACCCCGACGT
>CAXTDH010000025.1:0-14193 GCA_964242405.1 uncultured Rhizobacter sp.
TGCGGTGGCCACGAGGGCGGCACCGAGAACGGCGTTGAAACGGCGGCGATCGATCGAACTGTGATTGGACTGCGTCAAGATGTCTCCAGCGTAGGGTATCGGCGGCCGAGACGGTAGCGGAATCGCCAAAGTGCCACCAGAGGGTCAACCCGAGCGCAGACGAGCGCAGGGAGCCCGCGCCTATCCGCGCCTGTCGGCACGCGGCTGAACCCAGCCGCGCCGATCCAGCAGCGGCCGTGCCGTGCGCTTCAGGTCGCCGTCGGGCGCGTCATCTGGCAACTCGTCGGCGTGCTCGACACATAGGGCGCGAACTCGGCCACCGGCGCCAGCGTCATCTCCGTGCGCTCCGGTTTGTAGGGGTACTTGGCGTCGGCCTTCTGCCAGACCGACATGTAGAGCGTCTGCTGCAGTTGATGGTCGGACTTGCGCATCTCGATGTCGCCGCCGAAGGCGCTCTTCATCTTCAGGCCCTCGAGCGCGAACGCCACCTTGACCGGGTCGGTGCTCTTGGCGTTGGCCATGGCCTGGCCGAGCGTTTCGAAGACCCGCAGGATCGCCTGGACGGACAGGTCCTCGCCGGTCTTGGTCCGGAAATCTTCGGCCCACTGCCCGAGCTGGCCGCCGATGTTGAAATGTGAATAGCCGATCTGAAATACCTTGCCCGCGCCGTTGCTGCCGAAGGAGGCCGGCGTTCCGAAAGCACTGGTGTAGTAGGTGTAGAACTTGCCGTCGTAGCCGCCCTCGGTCGCGGCCTTCACCAGCAGCGCCAGGTCGGAGCCCCAATTGCCGGTGATGACGGTATCGGCCCCGGTCGCCTTGACCTTGGCGACGTAGGGCGAGAAGTCGCGCACCTGCGCCAACGGGTGGAGATCTTCGCCGACGATCTCGATGTCGGGCCGCTTGCGCTTCAGGCCCTCCTTCGCGTACTTCACGACCTGCTGGCCGTGCGAGTAGTTCTGGTTGAGCAGGTAGACCTTCTTGATGTCGGGCTTGCCCTTCATGAAGGTCGTCATCGCCTCCATCTTCATGGTGGTGTCGGCGTCGTAGCGGAAGTGCCAGAAGCTGCACTTGCTGTTGGTCAGGTCCGGATCGACGGCGGCGAAGTTCAGGAGGATGATCTCCTTGCCGGGGTTGCGCTCGTTGTGCTTGTTGATGCCGTCGACCAGCGCCAGCGCCACCGATGAACCGTTGCCCTGCGTCACGAAGCGCGCACCCTGGTCGATGGCCGACTTGAGGGCATTCAGGCTTTCGGTCGGCGACAGCTTGTTGTCGATCGGAACGATCTCGAACCGGACACCCGCCGGGTTGCTGGCACTGTATTTCTCGGCCAGGAACTGGTAGGTTTTCAGCTCGTTGCTGCCGATCGGCCCCATCAGGCCGGACAACGGATCGATGAACACGATCTTGACCGTCTGCCCCGCGAGCGGCTTGGCCTGGGCGAGCACCGACGATGCGGATGTGCCGAGCAGCCCGGCGCCCAAGGCAGTGTTGAATCGGCGGCGAGACAGCATCGACGGATGAGACTGCATGAGATTTCCTGCGAATGTGAATACGCGCCAGACGGTATCGGAACGGACGCACCGCTCCGAGGGGGACTATCCCGAACCCGCCGCCGATTGTCGGCAGTTCCCCTACCCAGGCTGCAACCAATGTCGCCCCGGTAGACTCGTTCGACACGGTCATTCCCGTACGCTTCGATCGGCGTGCTGAATCAACGAGGTTTTCCACCATGAGTGACGACACCATCGACAACCCCCGGACGAGCGCCGCGCCATACCCCGTGGAGAAAAGCGATGCCGAATGGCGGCAACAGCTCGATCCGGTCCAGTACCAGGTCGCTCGGCATGCAGCCACGGAGCCGCCGTTCAGCGGCAAGTACTGGAACGAATGGGGCGGCGGCAACTACAACTGCGTCGGCTGCGGCACGCCGCTCTTCAAATCCGAGACGAAGTTCGACGCGGGATGTGGCTGGCCCAGCTACTACGAGCCGGTCAACAGCGAGGTGGTCGAGCGCGTCGTCGACAAAAGCCATGGCATGGTCCGAGTGGAGGTGCGCTGCAACCGCTGCGGATCGCACCTGGGGCACGTATTTCCCGATGGGGCCGAGCCCACGGGCGAACGCTTTTGCATCAACTCCGCCGCGATAGACTTCGCGCCCGAATAACGAGCGTCGATCGCTGGACGCTCCAACACCCGCTTCATGAAGATATTTTTCGACTTCCTGCCTCTTCTGCTGTTCTTCGTCGTCGGAAAGTACGCCGACAGTCATACCGAATGGGCCGCCAACTTTGCGACCGAGCACTTCGGTTTCATGGTGTCGGGCGGGGTGGTGGCGACCGAAGAAGCCTCCGCCCTGTTGGCCACGATCGTCGTGATCGTCGCCACGGCGATCCAGATCGGCGTCGTGCTCTCGCGTGGCAAACGAGTCGACCTGATGCTGTGGGTGACGTTCGCGCTGGTGGTGGTGCTGGGCGGCGCGACGATCTGGTTCCACAACCCGATGTTCGTCAAGTGGAAACCGAGCGTGCTGTATTGGGTGATGGGCGCCGGCTTCTGGATCAGCCTCACCTTTTTCCAGAAAAACCTTCTCCAGAGCCTGCTCGGTGAGCAGTTGCACCTGCCGACGGCGGTATGGCAACGGCTGAACCAGGCCTGGATCGTCTTCTTTGCCTTGCTCGGCCTTCTCAATCTGTGGGTCGCTTACAGCTTTTCGACCTCGACCTGGTTCACTTTCAAGGTGTTCGGCGTGACCGGCCTGATGTTCATGTTCATGCTGGCGCAGGGCCTCTATCTGGGCAAGCACGTCATCGAACCCGGCTCGCCCGCAGTGCCGGAGCCGAAGCGATTGCCCTGACGGCGACGGCTCGCCAGGCCACGACGACGCACGCTCGCGCGCGTTCCCTGCTTTCGCCTTTCTCTCACCCATCATCACCATGCCCGTCGCCGCATCCGACATCGAGCACCACCTTCGCCTGGCCTTCGATCCGCTCGACAGCCTGGAGGTACAGGACGACAGCCACCTCCATGCCAGCCATGCCGGCGCCCGCGAGGGACGCCATTTCAGCGTTCGCCTGGTCAGTGTGCGCTTCGCCGGCCTGACGAGGGTGGCTCGGCATCGCCTGGTTTATGATGCTTTGAGCGGGTTGATGGCGAGCGGCATCCATGCGCTGGCCATCGACGCCCGGTCGCCTGCCGATCGTTGACATTCAAGCGCAGCGCCGCACCTGGCACGGTGGCCGTCCACCACCCCGCGGCTGCGCCCAGCCGGCGCCTGCGGCGGTTGCTGCGAATTCAGTTCAATCCATCGAAAGTTCCTAGTCCATGAAGAAGAGTCACCTCGTCGCGGCGGCGTCGCTGCTGCTGTCCGCCTCGATCGCACTGCCGCTCACGGCGCAGGCGCAGAACATCGCCATCGTCAACGGCAAGGCAGTGCCCAAGTCGCGTGCCGATGCCTTCATCAAGCAGATCGAGGCACAAGCCGCGGCACAGAACCAGCAACTTCCGCCCGACCTCGACAAGAAGGTGCGCGACAAGCTGGTGCTGGACGAGATGTTCACCCAGGAGGCCGAACGGCGCGGCCTGGCCGCCTCGGCCGACTACAAGCAGAAGATGGAATTAGCCCGGCAGGCGGCGCTGATCCAGGCGCTGTTCGTCGACCAGGCGGCCAAGCAGCCGGTGACGGACGCCGAAATCCAGGCGAGTTACGACAAGGTCAAGGCGCAGTCGGGCGGCACCGAATACCGGGCCCGCCACATCCTGGTCGAGACCGAGGATCAGGCCAAGGCGTTGATCGCCCAGATCAACGCCGGCGGGAGTTTCGAGGAACTCGCCAAGAAAAATTCGAAAGATCCGGGATCGGGTGCGAATGGCGGCGACCTCGACTTCGCCGCGGCGGGCTCATACGTTCCGCCGTTTTCGGCGGCGATGGTCAAGCTCAAGAAAGGCGAGATGACCCAGGAGCCGGTGAAATCGGACTTCGGCTATCACATCATCAAGCTCGAAGACACCCGCGAGGCGCAGTTTCCGCCGCTTGCCGAAGTGAAGCCGCAGATCAAGCAACGAATCGAGCAGGACCGGCTCGCCACGTTCCGGGACGAGTTGCGGGCCAAGACGAAGACGGATTACAAGTTCTGACGTCGTTCGTGTTCTGACGCCGCTTCCGGTAGCAGCCGGCCGGCCTCGATGCGCAACTGACGGTCGCAGCGGGCGGCGATGCCGCGGTCGTGCGTGACCAGCACGAGCGTGGTGCCGGCCTCCCGGTTCAGCTGGAACATCAGGGACATGACCGTTTCGCCGGTCGCGAAATCGAGGCTGCCGGTCGGTTCGTCGGCGAGCAGCAAGGCGGGCTCGACAACGAAGGCCCTGGCGAGTGCGACCCGTTGCTGCTCGCCTCCCGAAAGCACCTTCGGATAGTGCCGGAGGCGCTCACCCAGGCCGACTCGCCGGAGCAGGTCGGTCGCCTGCGCACGGGCATCGCTGCGCCCCTGCAATTCCAGCGGCAACATGACGTTCTCCAACGCATTCAGGTTGCCGAGCAGCTGAAAGCTTTGGAACACAAAGCCGACTTTGGCGGCACGTACCGCCGCCCGGGCATCCTCGTCGATCGCAAAAAGATCGGTGCCGGCCAGCTTGACCGTACCGCTCGTCGGAATGTCGAGACCGGCGATGATCGCCAACAAGGTGCTCTTGCCCGACCCCGATGCGCCGACGATCGCCGCCGATTCATGCCGGGAAAGCGCGAAGTCGATCTCATGAAGGATGGTCAGGGTGCCGGTCGAATCCTCCACCTGCTTGCTGAGACGAATGACTTCGATGATGGATTCGGACATGAATGTTGAGAGTGGTGCAGTTCCAGGCCGCTCGCCGGCGAACCGATTGCCAACGGCGCCGGCAGCGATGAGAAAACCGTCTCCGGGGGCATGGCGGCACGAGCTGGCGCACTGTAGCGTGGCCGTGGCCCTGCTGTTCAGTGCGGGATTGGCGGATGCGGCGGGGCTGGCGGGCAGGCCGGTTGCCTCGCCTGCCAGTGGCGCGGCACGTCCGCCGCCCAGCATGCTGGCCGAGAGATCGGTGGCCGGGAGCGTCCTGGTGCTGGGCGACAGCCTGTCTGCGGAGTACGGCGTGACGCGCGATCACGGCTGGGTCGCGTTGCTGCAGCAGCGCCTGGCGGCCCGGCGCATCGATGCCAGTGTCGTCAACGCGAGCGTCAGCGGCGAGACGACAGCGGGCGGACGGTCGCGGCTGGCACCGCTGCTCCTTCAATACCGCCCGTCGCTCGTGATACTGGAACTGGGCGCCAACGATGGCTTGCGTGGCCTGCCACTCGAGGGCACTCGCGTCAATTTGACGCAGATGAGCAAGGCGGCGAAGGCGGCCGGCGCCGGCGTCGTCATCGTCGGCATGCAGATACCGCCCAACTACGGCCGCCGTTACAGCGACGAATTCGCCGGCTTATTCTCCGCTGTCGCCCGAACGGAAGGCACAGCGCTGGTACCGTTCATGTTGAAGGGCGTGGCCGACGTGCCGGACTATCCGGATCGATTCCAGCCGGACGGGATTCACCCGAAGGAATCGCAGCACACGCTGATTCTCGACAACATCTGGCCGGTACTGGAACCCTTGCTGAAGGCGCGCTGAAATCGGTGCCGCCGGCACCCGTGTCAGCGGGTCGACTCGGGGGCGTTGCGGCGCTCCGGCACTGCCGGCCTCTGCGGCTCCGCGGCAGGCGCGGCGGGCCGCGGGCCCTCCACCCTGCGCGGCGGCGCCACCGCTTCGATCGGGCGCTGCACGGGCGCCGGGGCTGCGGGTGGCGGCGGGGGTGGCGGTGGCGGCGGAGACACTTGGAGTGGCGGTTGCACTGGTGGCGGTTGCACTAGTGGCCTGGGCGCTTGAATGGGCGCAGTCACCGGCGGCATCGGTGCCGGGGCGCGCATTTCCGGCGGACGCGGCACGGCGACTTCGGCCCGTCCCGGTACAGCATCTGGGCGCGACGGCTGCGGCGCCCTTTCGTTCGGACGGAAGCCGGGTTCTCCTCCCGGTGAAAAACGTGACCGCTCATCGCCGAAACGACCTTGTTCCTCACGGCGGTCGCCGCCACGGCCCATGGGCAGCGGACGGACGCGTGGTACCTCCGGAACAGTCGATGGCAGAGGCGTGATCTGCTGCTGCTGCTGCTGCTGTTGCGGTTGCGGTTGCGGCTGCGGCTGTTGCTGCTGCGCGGGCATGGAGGGAAAGGCGGATCGACGCCCCTCCGGCGCGCCGGGCAGGCCGGCCCGCTGACCTCCGTCGAACGACGGCCGCACCGGCAGCGGCCGGACTCGTTCGGCCATAGGCGAGCCCGTATCGACCGGCATCGGCGGCTCCGAACGCGGAGCGTCACGATCCCGACCCGGACGGCCCGGCCCTGCGGCTCGTTGCTCAGGGAAGCCGGGTGGCGGTCGCATCGGCCGGGACTCGCCCTGCCGATTGACGGCGGACGGCGGCGCGGTCACCGGGGCCGCGATCGCGACCGGTGCCTGACCATGGCCGCTGGCGAAATCGCGCGCCCAGGGTGTGTCACGAAACTGCGCAGCAACGGGTGCGAGTGAGCGGCGCTGCTCGGTGAAAGCGGTGGCCGGCACCACCGTGACCGCCCGATGATCGCGGCGGTTCTCGAATTCGCGCGGTGCCAGCGGGTCGCGGATGAAGACGTCGATGTTGTCACCGCGGCGCATGTGTGGCGTGTTCATGCCGCGGATATAGCGCGGGCTGCCACGGTATCCCGGCACGAACACCTCGCGTGGCGCGAGCGGGAACCATCCCACTGCCGGGCCGTAGCCGCCACCGACCGACGCACCGCCGCGTGGCGGTGCGATCCATCCGACAAGCGCCGGCGCATAGATCGGCCGAGGCTCGCGTACGCCGGGGGTCCAGCACCAGCGGTTGCGCAGATTGACCCAACGACCATAGTGGAACGGCGCAAAGCCCCAAGGCGCATCGTCGACCCATGTCCAACCCCACGGGCGGACCCAGGCCCACCGGCCGGCACTGTAGGGTACCCAATCGGCACTCACCGCCGCCGGGATCCATACCGCCCCGTAATCAGGGGTCTGCTCCCAATTGCCATAACGGTCGAGATCTTCGACCCCGGTCATCTCGGGTGACACATAGCGCGTCGTGACACCGCCGCGCTCCGTAGCGCGGTCGCGTTCGTTGTTCCAGGCGGTGAATGCATCGTAGGTGGCACTGCCGAGGCCGTATTGCGCCACGCCGTTGGCGTCGATCCAGAATTCGGCCCGCTGGCCCGGGTTCACGGTCAGCGCGCTGGCCCCAAACTCATAGCGGACCTGGCCGCTGTCGACCGCCGCGAAACTCGAGTTCGAGGCGTGGTCGAAGCGGTATCGACCAGCGGCCGCGACCAGGAAGCGCCCGTCGTCGGTGGTGACGTCGAATGGCCCGGTCTCGGCCAGGTTTCGAACCCGCACCGCCAGCGCACCGCCGCGCAGCTGCAGCGAGATCCGGCTGTCGTCGAGAACCGATACCTGCAGTTCGCTGCCGGAGTCGAGGCGGATAGTCGACGATCCGACTTGAAGCTCGACCCGTGCGCCTGCTTCGGTCGCCAAAGTGTCGCCCGTCGTCACCGGCAGGTTGCGAGTCGCCTCGACCCACTCGCCGGTGTCCGGCCGGTAGAGCCAGGCGTTGCCGCTCAGCTCCGAAAGACGCGCCACGCGGCTTGGCGGGTCCGGCTCGATGGTTTGACTCGCCGCGCGCTGAGACGCCAGCCCGAAAAGCATGAGCGTCGTCAGCACCCAGGCGAGCAGCGTTCGCAGCGCCCCGGCGTGCGCTCGCCAGGTAGGCGAGATGAATTGTTTCGTCGTCGAAGTCACTGCGGATCTCCTGCAAGCCGGTACGAGCGCAAAGTCACCGCGAAGGCCGACGGGGCGGCCGGCCGATGTGCGGCAGGTCGTTGTCGAGTTCGTTTGCTCGAGTGTGTAACGCGGCGGTGCAGCATCCGGAGGACCGGCGACGCTCGTCCCGGCAAGGCGACGAGAGGACGTCAGTCGAATCGCCCCTGCCGAAGCCACTTGGTCGCGACCCATTTCTCGCCTTCCACGACCGGCGCACCGCCGTGCAGGGTGCGGGTGACCGGGTGCGGTCGGTCGTAGCTGAAGAAAACCGCGTGGCCCCTGACCGGCGCGACGTCGAGACGAACATCGGGGAAGATCGTCGCGCCGCCCTGGGCAGGCGTGTTCAGGTAGCAGATCACGGAGGCGACTCGCTGGCCGCCGCGTTGAAGAATGGTCGGGGTACCGGCCTGGGCCGGATCAAAATAGTCGTAGTGCGGCTTGTATTCAGCGCCCGGGCTGTAGCGAAGGACCTGCAGGCCTTCGCCGTTCTCCAAAGGCCAGCGGGTCAGTGCGGCGATCCGAGCTTCCAGACAGGCGCAGACCGGGTGCTCGCCGCGGTCGAAGAACATGCCCTGGCTGGTACGCGAATCGTTGATCTCGCTGGCACCGGTGTCGGTCTGTACGGTCTCGGAGCGGGCCAGCCGCAGTCGGGCGAGCGCGATAATTTCGTCGCATTCGTCGGCGCTGAGCAGGTTGGCGAACACGACCACTCTCGGCTGCCGCATGCTGCTGACGACAACGACCTCCCGGTCGACAGCCCAGATCGTCGGCCGAGTGCCCTCGGGCAACGGTTCGGGCACCGTCACAGCCGACGGCAGCTCGTCGGGTTCGCCAGCGGCGTGCGCTCCGTGCTCGTCCTGCAAGGTAGCCTGCAGCGCTCCGGCGGCGACCTCCCGGTGCCAGCCGCTCGCCAACATCGACCCCAGCAACGCCTCCGCCGACTGGCCACCAGCCGCTTGTTCGATGATCCAGCGCCGCAATTCGGGAGTGACGGATTGAACGATCATGCGGTCCTCCGGATGGGGTGGAAGCAGTTCGCGGGATTCAATCTCGGCGGCGTCGGCGGAACACGAGCCGCTTCGCTGTGGAGACAGTCGCGTCGAAGCGGTAACCCTCAGCGTCGAAAGTCTTGAGCCCGGCCAGGCTCGCTACTCGCCGCAAGACCGCGTGGCGAGCCATCAAGCCCCGCGCCCGCTTGGCAAACAGCCCGAGGACCTTGTAACGATCGTTGCTCCAGTCCTCGAAGACGCAGTCCACCACACGGGCCTGCAAGGATTCACGATCGACGGCGCGAAAGTATTCCTGCGAGGCCAGGTTGACAATCACCGGCGACCGCTCGTCGGCCGCCCGCTCGTCGAGCCAGCGTGCCAGGGTATCGCCCCAGTAAGCGTACAGATCCTTGCCCTTGGGGTTGGCCAGCGACGTTCCCATCTCCAGACGATAGGCCTGCAGCAGGTCGAGCGGGCGCAGGAGGCCGTAGAGCCCGCTGAGAACGACCAGGTGGCGCTGAGCCCAGTTCAGGTCGGCCGTCGACATCGTCGCTGCCTGCAAGCCACGGTAGACGTCGCCGTCGAAGGCGAGCAGCGCGGGTTTGCTGTTGGCGGGGGTGAAACCGGTCGACCAGGCCGCGTAACGATCGGCATTGAGCCGTGCGAGATCGCTCGAAATATGCATCAGGTTGCCGATGTCCGCCGGCGTCTTCGACCGCAACAGCTCGATCAGCTCTGACGACTGCGGCAGAAACTGCGGCAAGGTGGCCTTTCGACGAACCGCTGCCGGCGCCGGCGTGGCGTAGTCGAGTGATTTGGCGGGTGACAGCAGGTAGAGCATTCGGCCATTATCACGAGGCCGCGGCGGTAAAGCGCCGCCTGTTCGATGCTCGCCGCTCAACTGTTCAGCGCCTGCCGGCGGTTCACTGCCGACCGGCTGGTGTTCACCGCCGCACGTTGCGGTCAACCGCACGTTTGCCGGCGACCGCTCGCTGCGGCCGGCCGCTTATTGCTGGTGACCGACGTCCGTCACCGAGGAAAAGGCCAAGCCCTTGTCGAGCTGCGAGACCAGTTCGCGAGTGGCATGGCCGACATCGTGGCCTGCTGCATCGGTCGACACGTCATGGGGTTGGCAGGCCGCCATCGCGATCGAGCCGACCGCGACGATGAGGTAAACAGAGTTGCGCAACGCCTGCATGGTCGGCTCCTGACTGCGGAGATCTAAGGGTGACAGTAGTGTCCGCTTGGGCATCGAGCTGCGCATTCGGAGTGGAGCGCCTGGCTGCGTGAGTCAACTCCTACATCGGCCGCGCCGACCATCATCTGAAGTCACGGCTGCGGGCCGACAAACCCTGCAGCAAGTCGGAATGGTCGAGGACCTTCATGGCCACGAGGTGCATCACCGCCTGCTCGCCCTCCCCCTCCCGCTGCCATCGGCCGAAGACGGTCAACAACCGGGCGGCGAGCAAGGGCTTGCGCTGCGCTTCGACCACCGCCGGCCAGACGATCACATTGATCGCGCCGGTGTCGTCCTCGAGGGTGACGAACATCGTGCCCTTCGCCGTTTCCGGCCGCTGCCGATGGGTGACGAGACCGCTGGCGCGTGCCAGCCGGCCATGCGGATACGTCCGCAGCACGGCCGCCGGCTCGACCTGGAACGGCCGTAACGTCTCCCGCAACAGTGCCAGCGGGTGCCGGTGCAGCGTCAGGCCGAGCGAACGGTAGTCGGCCAGCACCTCGTCGGCCTCGTCCAGGTCGTCGAGCACCGCCGGCGTTTCGCTGACACGCGTCTGGCGCAGCAGGGCGGTCGGCCGGGTGTCGACGCCTGCGACCTCCCAGGCCGCCTGGTGCCGGTGTCCGGCCAGCGATTTGAGGGCATCGGCTTGGGCGAGCGCCTGGAGTTCCAGGGCACCGAGCGACGCCCGCCGCGCCAGGTCTTCGGTGCTGGCGAAAGCGCCGTCGCTCAGCCGAACCGCGACGATGCGGGCTGCCGCCTCGGTCGACAGGCCGCTGACCCGGTCGAAGCCTAGACGAACCGGGCACAACGGCATGCCGGTCCACGGCTGCGCTTCGTGAGCAGCCGGTGCGGAGCGGCTGTCGGGAGGGCAGCGGCCGTCCGACGACGGATCGACGCCTCTGACGAGCGACTCCGCCGGCATCACCAGCACGCTTTCGACCTCGCTCAGGTGGACGTCGACCGGCAGCACCTCGACACCATGCTCCCGGGCGTCCCGCACCAGTTGGGCCGGCGCATAAAAGCCCATCGGCTGGCTGTTCAGCAGGCCGGCGAGAAAGGCGTCCGGGTGGTGACGCTTGATCCAGCTGCTGAAATAGGCGAGCTGGGCGAAGCCGGCGGCATGGCTCTCGGGAAACCCGTACTCGCCGAAACCCTGAATCTGCTTGAAGATGTCCTCGGCGAACTGCGGGTCGTAGCCTTTTTCGATCATGCGGCCGACCAGCTTGTCGTAATACGGTGCCAGACCACCGCGTCGCTTCCAGGCAGCCATCGCCCGGCGCAGGCCATCGGCTTCGCCGGGTGTGAAGTCGGCCGCGAGGATCGCGATCTGCATCACCTGTTCCTGGAAGATCGGCACCCCGAGGGTTCGTGCCAGCGCCTCCCGGATGTCCTCACTAGGGTAGACCACTTGATCCACCGGCAACTCGCGGTTGCGCAGATAGGGGTGGACCATGCCCCCCTGGATCGGCCCGGGCCGGACGATCGCGACCTGCACCACCAGGTCGTAGTACACCCGGGGCTTGAGCCGCGGCAGCATGCTCATCTGCGCCCGGCTCTCGATCTGGAACACGCCGACCGTGTCGGCACGGCAGATCATGTCGTAGGTGGTGGCGTCGCCCCGAGGCACCTCGTGCATCGGCAAGGGCCGCCCGACTTTGGCGCCGATGAAGTCGAGCGAGCGGCGAATCGCACTCAGGATGCCGAGCGCCAGCACATCGACCTTGATCAGGCCGAGGGCGTCGAGGTCGTCTTTATCCCACTGGACGACGCTGCGGTCCTTCATGGTCGCGTTCTCGACCGGCACCAGCTCCTCAATCCGGTCGCGGGCGATCACGAAGCCACCCGGGTGCTGGCTCAGGTGGCGCGGAAAGCCGATCAGCTGCTGCGTCAGCGCCATCCAGAGCTTGGTGACCGGTGACGCCGGGTCGAGGCCGCTTTCCCGCAAACGTTCGTCGTCGATGTTGCGGCCGTCGAACCAGTGCAGGCTCTTGGTCACCATCTCGATGCGCTGCAGGTCCAGGCCGAGCGCCCGGCCGACATCGCGCAGCGCCGAACGCGGTCGGTAGGAGTTGACGACGGCCGTCAGCGCTGCACGGTGCCGGCCGTACTTGCCGTAGATGTACTGGATGACCTCTTCGCGCCGCTGGTGCTCGAAGTCGACGTCGATGTCGGGCGGCTCGTTGCGTTCGGCGCTGATGAAGCGCTCGAACAGCAGGCTCGCCTCCGCCGGGTTCACGGCCGTCACCTCCAGGCAATAGCAGACGACCGAATTGGCGGCACTGCCTCGGCCCTGGCAGAGGATGTTCCGCGAGCGTGCCCAGCGGACGATGTCGGCGACGGTCAGGAAGTAGGCTTCGTACTCGAGCTGCTTGATGAGCGCCAGTTCTTTCTCGATCCGCACCCGCCAGGGGCCGCCCGATTCGCCGGGGAAGCGCTTGGCCAGGCCCTGAAGCGTCAGGTGTCGCAGGTGGCTGGTCGGCGTTTCGCCCTCGGGCACGATCTCACGCGGGTATTCGTACTTCAACGATGCCAGCGAGAAGTCGCAGCGGCCGGCGAAGGCCAGGGTGTGGGTCAACCACTCGGCGTCGTAGAGTGCCGCCAGGCGGGCGCGCGGCCGCAGGTGCTGCTCGGCGTTGGCCGCGAGCTGCAGGCCGCACTCGGCCAACGGCTTCTTCAAGCGGGTGGCGGTGAGCGTGTCCTGCAGGGGCTTGCGCGAGCGGATGTGCATCAGCACGTCGCCGGTCGCGACCACCGGCAGGCCGCTGAACCCGGAGACCTGTCGGACGAGGGCCGCCAGCTCCTCGTCGTCGGCCCGGCAAAGCGAGCTGAAAGCGATCCCCGCGCGGTCCTGGAACCAGGTCTTGAGCCACATCGCCTGGGCGAAGACCTCCTCGAACGGCTGGCGGGCGTGGGGCACCAGCAGCGCCAGGCAGCCGGGCAGGCCGGCGAGCGTCGCGGCGGTCGGCTCCCTGCCCTCCAGGTCGTGCGGGTAGGCGAGGTAGCTGCCCTTGGGCGCACGCCGCCGCGCAACCGTGATCCAGTGCGACAGGTTGCCGTAACCGCGGCGCGACTGGGCCAGCAGGATCAGACGCGCCTGAGCCCCGCTCCCTCGCCGGGCGCCAGCCGCGTCGCCCCGTTTTTCGGCCATGCTCGGGCCCGGTGCATCGTGCTGCCGCAGCAGGTCGGGCGGTGGGCTGCCTGGCTGCACGAGCTGGATGTCGCTGCCGATGATGAGGTGCAGGCGGCGCTCCTGAGCGGCTACGTGCGCCCGCACCACGCCGCTGAGCGAGCACTCATCGGTGATGGCGAGCGCGCTGTAGCCGAGTTCAGCCGCCCGCTCGACCAGCTCCCCCGGATGCGACGCCCCGGTCAGAAAGCTGAAATTGCTGCGGCAGTGGAGTTCGGCGTAACCGGGAAGCATCGTCGGAAACTGTGTTTAACCACAGTATCACCGATGTTCGAGGCGATGGGAGACGCCGATGTGGGGGGGCAGCTTGCCCCCCGGTCAATCACTCGACGGCCTACATCGACTCGACAAAGGTCCGCAGCTTGTCCGACCGGCTCGGGTGCTTCAACTTCCGCAGCGCCTTGGCCTCGATCTGCCGGATGCGCTCGCGGGTCACGTCGAACTGCTGGCCGACTTCCTCAAGCGTGTGGTCGCTGCTCATGTCGATGCCGTAGCGCATGCGCATGACCTTCGCCTCGCGCGGCGTCAGGCCGTCGAGCAGCTCGCTCACGACCGAGCGCAGGCCGGCCTGCATCGCAGCTTCCATCGGCGCGACGTTGTAGGTGTCTTCGATGAAGTCGCCAAGGGTGGTGTCGCCGTCCTCGCCGACCGGGGACTCCATCGAGATCGGCTCCTTGGCGATCTTCATGATCTGCCGAACCTTGGCCTCCGGCATCTCGAGCTTCAAGGCGAGCGTCGCCGGGTCGGCCTCGAAACCGAACTCCTGCAGGTGCGCCCGGCTGAACCGGTTCATCTTGTTGATCGACTCGATCATGTGCACCGGCACGCGGATCGTGCGTGCCTGGTCGGCGATGGCGCGGGTGATGGCCTGGCGGATCCACCAGGTCGCGTAGG